>JAFVEW010000168.1 GCA_017475805.1 Synergistaceae bacterium
ATAAAAATTAAGCGCGGTAAAAAAAGCAACGCCGTAACATTAAAATTTATTAAGTTATAAACTTTACAAATTTATACTTTCAAAATGTTTTAATTCTTTAATGTCAAAATTTATAAAATTACATCAGCTCTTTCATCTGCTGATAAGCCTTTATAAGTTTTTGATATTCTTCATTCTTTAACGACTCCTGAACGAGATTGATGAACACATTGTTCAGGCTGATGTCTTTCAGCTTCGACAAAATTTTTACCTGCTCCAATAAATCTTTGTCGGGGTAAATCGTGAACTGCTGACGCTTGTCTTCGTGTTCGTGTTCGTCCTCATGGTTCTGTTTCCGCGTTATAAATCTCGAAACATCAGAATCAGAAGCAAATTCCCTTTTCTTAGCCATTGAGAAATTCCTCCAAAAAATTTTCGTAGTCAAGTGCCGCGTTGCTTGACGGGTAATTAAAAATGCTTTTCCGTTCCGACTGGCTTACGCTGATAGTGTTGCACCTGCGGATCACGGTTTTATAAACTTTCGTTTTCATGACTTCCGCAATTTTTTTAAGCTGTTCCTGCTGGTGCTGTCCGATTACCGTCCGCGGATTAAACATCGTTATTAAAATCCCGTCGATTTTCAATTCGGGATTCATAAATTCCTGAACGTCATCGAGGCTTGACGATAATTCCATGAGACCGTCAACAGCGAATGCCTCCGCGCTGGTGCAGATTATTGCCTTGCTGCCAGCAACGAGGGTGTTAGCCACGGCAACATTCAAAGCCGGAGGATTATCAATGACGCAGAAGTCATAATTTTTCTTCAAACTCTTTAAGGCTTTTTTTAACTGATATTCGCGTCCAGGCTTATTGAGCGCTACATCAATATTGCTCAGGCGTTTGTCCGCTCCGATCAAATCGTAGCTTTCTAATTCCTGAACAGCGTCATTAATATCTTCTTTGCCCGTGAGAACGTCATAAACCCCAACGACATCATTTTCGCCGCCGCTCGCCTTTGAGAAATTTCCCTGCGCGTCGCAATCGATGGCAAGGACTTTGAAGCCTCGTTCAGAGAGTCCGCTGGCTAATGCTAATGCCGTAGTGGTCTTTGCAACTCCGCCTTTTTTATTGATTAAAGTTATTACATTCATAAGTTATAACCTTTCAAAATTTTTAATCTTGGAAGTTAAGACATTCTAAAATTTTCAATTTTGTAAATTATAACATTAAAAATTTCAAGACGGCGTTATGATTTTTTCGTAAAGATTCATTAACGCGCTGACGATTTCTTCTTCCGAACTATTTTTGTCGAAGTGGCAGTCGGCCTCCGACCCGTAAGCCTCACAGACCGCCACGTCATTAGCCTTGTGGGCTTTCAATAATTCTTCGGGCATAGTCAGCGGATCGTATAAATCCGCAAGCGACGAATCCGGGAATTTTTCACGGGCTTCGAGAATTTTTTTCGCGGTCATTTCGATTTTCGATTTCTGCTTTTCTGACGGCAAAGGCCACGGAAAATTGTTATATACGATGTCTTTTGAGTAACGATAACGCATTTCAAGTCTTCCTGCG
>JAFVEW010000169.1 GCA_017475805.1 Synergistaceae bacterium
CCGTTAATCTGGGACGTAATGTTCGGGCCTATGGCTGTAACTATAATGGGAGGCTTGACGGTCAGCACGATTTTGACGCTGATTATAATACCGGTCTTGACGGCAATTTTTTATAACGTTCCTTGCCCTGAAGATTCAGATGATAATGATGAAGACGAGGAATGAGAAATTAAAATTTTCTTAAACTTAAATCTATAACTCCCTAACTCCTCAATTTTTGAATCGGATCAGCTATAAGCTAAGACGACGAGCGAACGGATTAAAAGATTTTGTAGTAATAAAATTCAATTTTTCTCTTGGAAGTTGAAGGCATAAGTCACCATGCAATTACCGCATGACGCAGTTAGTTAATTCTATCACTTTTTGAATGTTATAGCCATAAGAAAAGTTTTTGCTTCGTTCTCAGACTCTAAAAATTTTTCGCGTGTTATATAATAATTTTTTGAAATTAACAGAGAAATTTTTTAGGAGGTAATTTTTTTATGGCACAAGTAGCCGATACCACGAGCTTCTATGTAGGCTTAAAATTTCGTTGGCAGGACGGAATTTGGGAAATTGTCGAATATGACCACCACAAAATGGGCAGAGGCGGCGCAGTCGTCCGCACAAAACTCCGCAACGTCGAAACAGGCTCAATCGTAGAAAATTCTTTCAAGCCCGGTGAAAAATTCGAGCGAATTATTTACGAAGACAAACCAGCGCAATATTCATACAGAGACGGCGAAGATTATGTCTTCATGGACTTAGCAACTTATGAAGAGATGAGACTCTCACCGCAAGTTCTCGGGGAAGCTGCTAAATATTTAGTTGACGATATTGAAATTCAACTTGAATATTTCGAGGGCAAAGTCATGGGCATTGAACTTCCAAAGAGCGTTACTATGAAAGTTGTTGACACACCTCCAGCTTTCAAAGGCGACACTGTAACAGGCGGCGGCAAACCCGCAACACTCGAGACAGGTCTTGTCGTAACTGTTCCTGTTTTCATTGAGCCAGGTGAAGAAATCGTCGTTGACACCCGCACAGGTGCTTATCTCGAAAGAGCAAAGAAATAAATTCATAATTAAAAATTCATAATGCATAATTAAAAAAAATTTATGAATTGTGCATTATGAATTATGAATTGAATAAAAAAATGCCTGATTCAGACGAAAAAATAAAAATTCAGCCGGGTGCGGGCGGAATGATTCACGTCTCCGAAGACGTTATTGTTGAGCTTGCTAAAAAAACTATTGAGGGAATAGCGAACATAAAAACGGCTGCTAAACTCGCATCGAAATTTGCTTTGAGCCGACGCAACAGCGGTATTCGTGCCGATATAGATCATAATCAGGGCGTAATTTCGATTGATGTTTATATTCTCGTCCGCTACGGTCAAAGAATCCCTGATATTGCTTGGGACGTTCAAGAAAAAATCAAAGATAATTTAGAACGCTACACAGGCTACGAGGTGAGAGCCGTTAATGTCAACGTTCAGGGAATTTACACGAACGGCGGCAGCGGAGACCTTCAAATTGATTTAGAGCCTGATGAAATTTTTTCACCTAATTACAACGAAGAGGCCGACTGATGTATTTTTTATGGAAAAACACGCCGCGAGGATTTATAAAAATATCTTACGAAGGACTTTTTGACTTTGTTAATTATGTTTTAAGAACCGGCTTTAGGCTTTATAGCATAACTTTAGCTCCCGCAAGTCAGGAAGCTAAGGCCAGCCATGCTGATTTAACGGTCGTTATTTCAGATGAAGATATTTCGCCGGATATTAAAGAAAAAGTCGAAAAACATTTGAGTGAAGTCCTTGACCCGACGGGCATGAAGGCTGCAGTAGTTTGGGCGACACCTGAACGCGGTTTCATGCAAATAATTCAAAATCCCTATGTTTGGGCGGCGATTGCGTCATGTTCTGCTGTAATTATAACGGCAGGCTTCACGGGATTTTTTTGGACGGCGTTTTGGGGAGCGTCGGCGTGGTTTGCTATACGCGGGCTTTCGATGCTTGCGAAAAAAATCAGGAGTGCTTAAAAAAAGAAAATGCCTGAAAAAAAAATTAAAACTAAAAAAATAAAAATTAAACCTATAGGACACAAGTTCGAGGCTATTCACAGGTCGCGTGAGCTTGCGGTTCAATTTTTGTATTCACTTGATATTTATCCGGCGCAGGAGTTTAATTCGTCGCTGGAATTATTTTTTAATCTTGATGAAGTTGCAAAAAATGATGTTCCAGAAATCAAACAAAGAAGCCGTAATTTAATTTTGCAGGTTTGGGAACGGAAAAACGAAATCGACAGCATATTACTTCGCGTCGTTACCGGCTGGACCCCTGATAGAATGATGAGTGTTGACCGTACTATTTTGCGTTTAATGCTCTTAGAGGGATTTTTAGAAAAAACTTTGCCTGTTCGTTCAGCTATTACAGAAGCGGTGCGGCTTGCCGACGATTTTGGAACGCAAAATTCAGCAAGATTTATAAATGGAGTTATGTATAAAGTAAAAGAATTTTTTGAACAAGAGAATCTTCGGGAATTAGCTTCTACTTTAGACTTAGACTTAAATAATAAAGATAAAAAAGAAAAAGACGCAACAGGGAGTGAAGAATAATGGCGGCTGAAGTTGCAAAGCCTTGGTGGCGCGAAACAATAGAGACAATAGTATGGGCTTTTATTTTAGCGATGATTATAAGAACTTTTATAGTTCAAGCGTTTTGGATACCGAGCGGATCAATGATACCAACGCTTGAAATTCAAGATAGAGTCTTAGTTGCAAAATTTTGGAATTTGTTTTTTGAGCCTTCACGCGGTTCGATTTATGTTTTTAAGTATCCCGTAGACCCTGACAGAGACTTTGTTAAGAGAATTATCGCTATACCCGGCGACGTTGTTGATATAAAAAACGGTGTTGTATATGTCAATGGACAGCCTACAGATGAGCCTTATGTAAAACATCATGACCGATATAATTTACGTCCGAGTAATGTCTTCCCTGAAGTTCCGTTTACAGTGCCTGAAAATAAATATTTCATGCTCGGTGATAACCGCTCAAATTCGCAAGACAGCAGATATTGGGGCTTTGCTTCTCTTGATGACATGCGAGGACCTGTATTTTTCAGATATTGGCCGCTGAATCGAATCGGAATACCAAGATAATTTATATAAAATTTTATGCCGCGAACAGTTTGGTATCCCGGCCATATGGCTAAGGGAACAAGAAAATTAAATGAAATCGTATCGAAACTTGATTTAATAGTTGAAGTTAGGGACGCCCGCGCTCCTGCTTCGACTTCTTCGCCTTTGATTAAATATTTGTCGAAAGTCAAGCCTGTTATTCATGTTTTATCGCGAAAAGATTTAGCTGACTCAGAAAAATTAAAGTTATGGCTTGATTCATTAAAACATACTTACGCCGCTGATTTAAGGAAGCGTGAAGGTTTAGCAAACATAAAGAAAGCTATTTTGAAATTCAAGCCTTCTCATCGTGAAGTCAGACTTGCTGTCGTTGGTATCCCGAACGTTGGAAAATCTTTGTTATTAAATTCGCTTATCGGCAAAGCAAACGCAGGAGTCGGCAACATTCCCGGAATTACTAAATCAGTAAACTGGTATAAAAATGAAGGTATGCTGATTGTAGACTCGCCCGGAATTTTAGACCCTCACGCCGAAGCCGGAGCTCATTTGATTTTATCGTGGCTCGGTTGTGCAAAGGCTGAAGTTGTCGGAGGCTATGAAAACGCAGCACTTTCTTTGATAAAATTTTTGTGTGCTTCAGACATGCAAAATTTAATCCCGATTGAAGACATAAACGAAATTCCCGCAACGATTCTTGAAAATATCGGACGCAAATACGGCTGTTTAATTTCAGGAGGCCGCGTGAATTTAGAATTAGCAGGACAAAAATTTATCGAGGCTTTCTCTTCAGGAAGATTAGGCGCGGTATGTCTTGAAATGCCGGGCGAACAAAAAGCTGTAGATTTTAATATAAATGCAAACGGCGATGGAGCAGCTGACATTGTTTAATGATTTAATCCTGCCTTCTAAATGCAACGCCGACGAAGCTCGCGCTAATTTACAAAAATTAAAATCGTTAGGCTGTATAATCGGCACTGATGAGGCCGGACGCGGTTGTCTTGCAGGGCCTGTTGTAGCTGCCGCCGTGATTTTAACTCAAGAGCAGGAAGAAAAATTATTAGCAATGAAGCTGAGAGATTCAAAATTAATTTCACCAAAATCACGCGAAAAACTTTTTGAGAAAATCCAAGAATTAGGAGTCTTATGGCGCGTGAGTCATGGCTCGCCTGCTTTGATTGACGAAAAAAATATTTTGCGTGCCTCACTGCTCACAATGTCGGACTGTGTGAAAAAAATTGCAAAAAAATTAAATCAAGTTTCAGATGAGTCCGTCTGCGTCATTGTCGACGGAAATCAAAGAATACCTGAGATAAATTTTAAGCAATGGATTTTAATTCGCGCCGATAAATTAATTCCTGTTGTTTCAGCTGCATCGATAATTGCTAAAGTTTTGCGCGACAGATTAATGAGAATTTACAGCGAAAAATACCCGGCTTATGACTTTGCTAAAAATAAAGGCTATCCGACAAAATTTCATATTGATACTGTTAAAAATTTAGGAATTACCGATATTCATAGAAAGAGTTTTTGTAAAAAATTTTTAGAGAATTAGAAAAAAATTAGAGAAAGAAAAAATAAAAAATGCCGTCATTAAACGTAAACGTAGATCAAAATTATAATCAGATGCAGCAAAACATCAGCACTAACGCCCGTCAAGGTCAGATTAGTACGCAGCCGCAAATTCAGCAGCCTTCTCAAATTGCCGCGAAACTCGCCGGAATTAGAACGGGTATGCTCGTTGAAGGCAGCGTTTTATCTCAAAACGAGGACGGAACTTATTTAGTTCGTGTTGATGTAAACGGTGTACCGCAGGAATTAAAAGCCCGCGCTACGATCTCGTTAATCGTCGGTGAACATTTCCGCGCCGTTTGGGATGCTTCAGGCCCTGACGGTGTTCCTGTTTTAAGACTATCGCAAGGCGAACTATCTTTCCTTTCTCAAATTCCTGCACGCGACCGCGAACTTGCGACGGCATTATTAGCTCGCGGCTTGCCGCTTTCAAGTGAAGTTCTTGGCGCAATCCGCGATGCTTGGCGAAAATCAGGCTCCCAGCCCGGCCAGCTTTCTTCTTTTATTGAACTTTGGGCGCGAAACGTTCCGATGACGCTTGAAAATGCTACGCTTCTTTCTCAATATGCCGCAATGAACGGCGCAGACGCTACGGACATGTGGGAGAAAATCCGCAAAGAATTAAAAGAAAAAACTTCAAAAGGCTCTGACCCTGTTAAGGCTCTAAAAGACATGAAAGAAGGCAGCGACGATATAGCAAAATTTTTGCAGGCTCAATCAATTTTAATGAAAAGTCCACGCAACGAAGTGAATCCTGCTTTGCTTGCGGCTCCGTTTTGGCCTGTCTTAAATGAAGCCTCGCAGAACATGACCGCTAAAATTTTTGTCGGACGTTCAGCCGAAGATGACGGGCAAAAATATTGGCAAGTTGGATTCGGGATAACAGGCTCAGTTTTAGGTGAGGTTGGAGGCTTAGTCGAGAGCGACGGAAAAAGCTGCAACTTAACTCTCAATGCCGAGAAACCCGAAACTTGCAAATTAATTGAACGGCGCAGACGCGATTTAAGAAAAGAACTTCAGGATTTAGAGCTTCCCGTAGTGTTCATAGGAATTTCACAGCGCGCTGTAGAACATGAAAGAGATTTATTAATAGCTGGTCGCGGTCTCGATATAACGGTATAAATTCTAAGGAGAAAGTTTTTAATGAGCAAAGAAGAATTAGTAGAATGCCGCGCATGGACTCGTGGCGATTTAATTCTTAAAGAATATCACGATAAAGAATGGTGTAAGATAAATCATGACGATAATTTTATATTTCAAATGCTTTGTTTAGAAAGTGCGAGCATCGGCCTCTCTTGGAAAATTATCATGCACAGACGGGAGGCTTATAAAAAATCTTTTCATGATTTCAATATTGACCTTTGCGCTGGCATGACTGACAATGAATTAACTAAATTAACAGAAAATCCTGATTTAATTCGCAATAAGAAAAAAATTTTTAGCGTTAGAAGTAATGCTCTTGCAGTTAAAAAAATTCAAAAAGAATTTGGAAGTTTTGACGCTTATTTATGGAATTTTACAGACGGAAAGCAGATAATAGGCAACTGGAAATCTTTAGACGAAATTCCGGCTGAGTCGGATTTATCAAGAGAAGCTTGTAAAGATATGAAGAAACGCGGAATAATTTTTATCGGACCTGTTATTGTTTATTCATTTTTACAGTCGATCGGAATTATTAATGACCATTTAGAAAGTTGCGAGTGTAAATAAAAAAATCATGGCTGAAAATAACAAACGTGAACAAGCTGTAGCTGTCAAGTATGATAATAAAAAAATGGCTGCCCCGACGGTCGTTGCAAAGGGCGAAGGATTTATAGCGAGAAAAATTATTGAACGTGCCGTTGAAGCTGACGTCCCTATAGTTGAAGATGCTGCTCTTGTTTCGGCTTTAATATCTCTCGAACTTGGCGAGGAAATTCCGGCTGAATTATACGAAGTCGTTGCGCGTGTTCTTGCGTGGGTTTATAAACTCGATAAAACGGCTGACACACACTCGTAGTGTCAATAATTTTTAATTTTTGGAGATGAATTTTTCGTGCTGACATTGAACGTACCCGGTAAACACGGCGGTGAACTTGTGAATTTTCTACAGAGTTCGCTTAAAGATGACGAGACTGAATTAAAAATTTTGATTGACGGCCCGGTGCAGGTCGAAGAAATCCGAAAAATTTTAGAGCCTTTAGGATTTGCGAATTTCGTGCTTGAAGATGACGACGGAAATTTATATATCACTACTTCAAAAAATCCCTCAATAGCATCAAAAAATGATATTCAGGCAGTGAATTCAGCTCCAGCTAACTTAGGCGCAGTTACTCATGAACCCGTAGCAGAAGCTAAGCCGATGCCGATTCCCATTTCTAAACCTGTTCAAGCAAAATTCAATTTACAAAAGTCAACAGGTGTTTTGATTTCTTGTGAGAACGGAAAATATAGAAAAATTTTCACGCAAAAAATTTTAAGTTCTCTCGTAAAATCTAAAATTAAACCCGAAGTTTTAGCTCTCATGAACGCCGCCGTGAGTCTTGCTGCTTATAATTCAAAGAGCTGCGATTATCTTAAAGAATTAGAGGCCGCAGGAGTCAAAATTTTAATTTCTGAATCATGTGCTGATTATTTAGGCATTACTGAATCAATAGGCGCAGGGACAGCCGTCGACATGAGCGAAATTTTCGAGGAAATTTTTTCGTGCGAAAGGATAATTAATTTCTAAAATGAAAGAATGGCATTCAAACGCAGACCGCCCTGCTATGTCAGGAAATTTGCAATATCATATTCAATGTAAAGAAGGCGACGTTAATAAATTCGTTTTGCTGCCCGGAGACCCTGAAAGAGTTGACGCAATCGCAAAAACTTGGGACGAGTCAAAGTTCATAGCTTCAAGCCGAGAATTTAGAACTTTCAGCGGCAAATATTCTGGCGTTCCTATAACAGCCTGCTCAACAGGTATCGGCGGACCGTCGGCGGCAATAGCTCTCGAAGAATTAGCTTCACTTGGAGCTGATACTTTTATAAGGATAGGAACTTGCGGAGCGATTAATCAAAATATTAACTGCGGCGATTTAATAATTTGTTCAGGTGCGATGCGTCAGGACGGAACAAGCGAAGATTATATCGATCTTTCTTATCCTGCCGTAGCTAATTATGAAGTCGTAGCAGCTTTAATAGAGGCTTGCAAACGTCATAGAAAAATTTTTCACGTCGGAATTTCATGCACTACAGCGTCATTTCATTGCGGCCAAGCTCGGCCGGGATTTAATAATTTCAAGCAGTCAAAATTTGAAAATAAAATTCAGGATTTACAGCGCGCCGGAGTCTTAAATTTTGAAATGGAAGCCGCAACGATTTTGACTTTAGCAGGTCTATATAATCTTCGCGCCGGAGCAGTTTTCGCTGTCGTTGCTGACAGAAATAAAAATGAATTTGTTTACGCAGGCATCGAAGACTCGATTTTAATTGCTAACGAAGCCGTAAAAATTTTAGAAAATTTTAATAATTAAAAATTAAATTGACAGCACGCCTTTATGTAATTATACTTAGCCATGTTAAGTATTTTATATTAAGGTGAGATTTTTATGAAATATCGAGGAAGAAATGAACATGTAGGAGCAAAAATTTTAGGATTTATAATTTTAATCACGATCGCAGGAGTTATGAGCTGATTTGCTATGTTCTAAATGACAGGACGTTTAGATTCTATGAAGGCTAACGAAGTTCTGATTAATATTAATTCCATTGCTAAAGAGGCTTACGAAGCGTCTAAAAGACTGGACGAAACTAATATGTCCGTTACAAAAATGGATATAGACGAAGGCTGCACTCTCGTTAAGAGTTCCGGCGCGTGGTATATGGTTTGTAATTTGAATGATATGACAAACGGCGATAAAGATGAACAGGAAATAGTCCTTAAAAATTTTGCTAAATATAAAAAACAAAGCGGCTTGATCCCTGAGTCTGCTCCGTTTCTTGAAGAGTTTGCTTCTGAAAAATATATCGCTATGTTCATAAGATTTTCGTCAGCAAAACAAGACACACCTGACAATTTAACGAAAAAAACAGAAAAATTTAGTTAGCCTTCCAGAGCAAGATAATAAATTTTTTCACTCGCCTATATGCCTATAATCTATAATATTAAAATCTAAACTCTTGAAATAAAAATTTTAATTTTTAAGTAAGGGGAGATTTTAATAATGGCATATAAATTAGGCGAGGTAATTCTCTCACGCGACACTATTGCAAGACGCGTCAAAGAAATTGCTGACGAAATTACGAAAGACTACGGCAAAGATAAGCCTTTAGTCATCGTTGGAATCTTAACAGGAGCGGCATTTTTCCTGACGGATTTAGTTCGCGAACTTCCTGAAGACTTAGACGTCAGAGTCGATTTTATGTCCGTAGCTTCTTATGGAGACAACACAGAGAGCAGCGGAGTCGTTAGGATTTTCCATGACTTAAAATCAAGTATCGAAGGCAAAAATGTCATTATCGTTGAAGACATCGTTGACTCAGGCTTGACACTTGCTCACCTCACAGAATTGCTCAAAAATCGCAACCCTGCAAGCTTAAAAGTCTGCGTTTTGCTCGACAAATATGAACGCCGAAAGAAAGAAGTCAAA
>JAFVEW010000012.1 GCA_017475805.1 Synergistaceae bacterium
TCAAGCGTCAAGCGTCAAGCGTCAAGCGTCAAGCGTCAAGCGTCAAGCGTCAAGCGTCAAGCGTCAAGCGCACGGTTCTATCTTAAATTTTTTGTCTTTTCTTATATTTTTTCTGTTTATTTTTAGTTCTCCGTCTTGGGCAATTAGTCTTACAACTTCAGATAACACTTCACTTGGAACTGTCGCTGTCGGCAGCTCGTTGTCGTTGACCGTTGAGGCTTCGGGTTATACAGCGTCATCAGCTTCAAAAATTAAATGGACTATCAGGCCTGAGGCAGGTTACGTTAATCCCGGCTTTAAGCTCACGAGAAATGGGGCGCAGGCAAAAATTTCAGCTTCAAAATTAAAGAAGGTTTCCACGAATGACGGCGAATTTCGTTTTACCGTTACCGCAACGGATACGGACAAAAGCACAGCATCGTTGACTATAACAGGTAAAGCAATGCAAAAGCCCGTTATCAGCACGAAAAAACTTAAGAACTACATCGCAAAAGGCAGGGAGGATTCTTCATATTTTCAGACTCTTGTACTTAGTTCAGGGAGCGAGCCTCTCGAATGGACATTAACAGGCGATTTGCCTTCGGGAATAACTTTTGAGAAAACTTTAGTCGGGACTAGAGAATATTATGCGCTCACGGGCGATACTTCAGACGTTGGAAATTTTCCGCTGACTCTCACGGTTAAGAATGATGTCGGAGAAGACAGCAAAAAATACACTCTGAGCGTTATCGCAGTGAAGCCTCAAATAAAAGTACCTTCGATTATTCCTTTAACTTACGACTGTATACTCAATGACGAAGAATTTTATATTGATATAACAAAACTGATATTAACGGGAACTAAGCCTATTACACTCGATATTGATGATGTTTCAAAAGCGGCCGGACTTGAATTTGTTTCAGACGACAGAGGAATGTTCATAAGAGGAACTATAACGAAAGCACCAGCAAATAACAAACTTAAGGTTCAGCTTCGAGCCACAAATCCCTTTACAGAAAGCGCAGCCGGCGGTTATAACCCGACGAAGTTAAATTTTCAGCTAAATATAAAAACTCCTCCGTCCGGGATTGTTGCTAAAGTGCCTTACTATTGGACTTTTGGAAAGCCTTATAATGCTTCGTTCACTGTTAAGAGCGGCTCTAAGCCCATAACTTGGAAATTTTATTATTATAATTCATATGCTCAAACGTTTGACACACTCGATCCTACAGTATGGTCTGGCTGCACTTTTTCTGAGAAAGGACAGGTAAAAATCCCTGCTAATCTTATTGTTATTCCAGAAGTAGTCGATGATTTCTATGAAAGCGCGAATTTATATCGCTTTAGAGCTGAAGCTTCAAATATAGCAGGTGATGAAACATATGATTTTCAAATTTACGGCGGCGCAGCACCCCAAAACATTAATAAATCGGAAGTAAAAAGTATAATTCTGACAAACGGCGAAATTTATAAATATTTAGAGGACTACGGTTACGGTGATAAACTCCTTAATTCCGTTTATAAATACGTCTTGAGTTCTACCACCAGCGGGCGAGATAAATTAGGAGAATTAAAAATCTCCGGCTTACCCAAAGGACTCTCTATTGAAACATCGTATTATGATGATCCTTTATTTGGGCGTCGTATTAGCGATTATGTTCTAACAGGCACTTTGAATTTGAGAGAGCGAAAAGATTTCAAAAAATATAATGTCAAATTTGAAGTAACAAATCCATGGGGAAAAGGGAAAGTAGCGGATTTAGTCCTTGATGTTCGAGAACCGCCGACTATTGACCCGAACGGGAAACTTACGCCCGAAGCGTTGACGGCTGTACTTGGCGAAAATTATAAACAAACAGTTACGACAAATATTAAAAAGCCTTATACCTGGATGATGACTTACAAAAGTAACGATGTCAGAGGAGCAATCGGCGACAGCGGGCTTGCATGGGATCCAGAGAAAGCCACGATAATGGGCAAAGCCGCAAAAGTCGGCTCGTATGACGTTACAATCACACTCGATAATGAATCAAGCAAAGATATAAGGACTTACACTCTTTCTGTTGTGCCGAAGACGCTGAAAATTACTAAACCCAAAAGCAGCGTTGCAAGATTTGTTTTGCCGGAGGTTAGACACGGCGAAATTTTCTCATTCCGAGCTGAAGCGCAAGGATCAGAGCCTTTTACATGGAGTTTAGAAGACGTACCTTATAATTATAGTTGGAACGGCAATGATTGGTATCGGTATTCTAGTTATTATGGTTATGTTGGTTATGAAAACCGTACTGATTGGATCAAGGTAGATAGTGAGACGGGGCTTATAAGAGCCGATAATGTTCACGCCTATGGCCGTGGCGGTTTTGTTTTAGACAAAACTCATCATGCTTATGATTTTACGTTGGTCGTAAAAGACAATTACGGACAAGTTCAGAGACTTCCTGTAAGGCTGCCTGTGAGACACAATAACGAATCTGCTCCAAAATTCAGAGAAGATAAACTTTACGTTGAGGCCGAGTATGACAAAACTTATGACTACGATTATAACTTTGTTGTTCCTTTAGCGATTTCCGGCTTTCCAAGAGATAACTACAACGTTGAATGGAAAGTCGAAGGCGGCGAAAAGTTCGGCATAACGAGCGAAAATATATTACACGACGGATATTCTCATAAAGACATCAATGGAGATGATACCACTGCCACTGATGACGGAACATATTGTTATTATCAGCTGAAAGTCAGCAACTTGGACAAAAAAGTTTATGACCTCGTAGGCAATCATGAATTAGTCTTGACAATCACTGCGAATAACAATGTGGGCAAGGGTACAGCGACGGCAACAATAACATTCCCGCCTTATGACGACGTTAGCGCAGACGTGAAGTCGGCACCGATTAATGTTATTGACGTCGGCAATGAAGCCCCTAATGCGTCTGATGACGAAATTTCAGCCGATGTTATCAAAGGCGGATATACGATTGATATTCTTCAAATGCGCGATGTTTCAGATATAAGTGCTAAAAATCTTGCGTTCGTGTCGAATGATGATTATGAAATCGCGGCCGTGTTGCCTGAGATTTCGGTTGATGTCAGCGGGATGTATGAATTTGAAGTCGAAATTTCAGAAGACATTGAGGCGGGCAGAGAGTTAGCTTGGTTTGCGTTCCCGAAAAATTCTGAGCCCTCTGAAGATGACGAGATAGCTGAATTTTATAATTCTGACGGCGAAGAAATTACGACAATCCCTGAAAATCATAAGATAACCGTGTCGGCGTGGTTTAATGAAAATATAATCTACGAGCCCGTCATTGCGATAAAAAAAGAGTAAAGACATCGTAAAAAAACTCCTCACTCCTCACCCCCTAACTCCATAGTTTTTCTTTTGTCTTTTTTCTTCATTTTCCACTATAATGTCCGCATAGTTTTAATCAAATCAGAAAGGAATTTTTCCACATGCCAACAAACTTAAGCGGCCGATACTTCTTAACACTAAAAGATTTCACATCGAACGAGATTGATTACCTCCTCAATCTCGCAAAGGACTTAAAAGCAAAAAAACGCGCCGGCATTCGCGGAAATTCTTTAGCCGGAAAAAATATCGCACTCTTATTTGAAAAATCCTCAACACGAACGCGCTGTGCCTTCACCGTGGCTTGCAACGACGAGGGAGCTTTTCCAGAATATCTCAATAAAAACGACATTCAATTAGGCTCGAAAGAATCCGTTAAAGATACTGCCCGCGTTCTTGGCCGAATGTTCGACGGAATTGAATTTCGCGGCTTCAAACAAGAAACCGTCGAAGAGTTAGCTAAATATTCCGGCGTCCCTGTCTGGAACGGCTTGACCGATGTTGACCACCCTACGCAAGTTTTAGCTGACTTTTTAACGCTCCGAGAAAATTTTGGAAATCTCAAAGGCTTAAATTTAGTCTATCTTGGCGACGGAAGAAATAATATGTCAAACGCTTTAATGATAGGCTGTGCAAAAATGGGAATAAATTACGTCGTAAGCTCGCCTAAAGAACTTGAACCCGATAAAAATTTATTAGCTGAATGCCGCGAAATCGCAAAACATTCTGAAATAAAAATCATCAATGATCCTCACGAGGCAGTGAAAGGCGCGGACGCTCTTTATACTGACGTATGGGTCTCAATGGGTGAAGAGGCATTAAAAGAAGAACGCTTCAAACTTCTTAGAGGCTGGCAAATTAATTCTGACTTAATGAAGGCTACAGGCAAAGATACGACAATATTTTTGCATTGTTTGCCTGCAGTAAAAGAAGCTGAAGTTACAGAAGAAGTTTTCGAGAGTGAGGCTTCAAAAGTTTTCGATGAGGCCGAGAATAGACTTCACACGATTAAGGCCGTTATGGTCGCGACGCTTGGACAGTGAGGAGTTAGGAATTAGTAATTAGTAATGAAAAGACTTTTTTTAACCATGAAAAAAAACAATTTCTCACTCCTCACTCCTCATTCCTCGTTGTCTTTAACAAGTCTTAACGCTCACGAAAAAATTTCAAAGTCTGATTTAAGAATAGAACTGCGCGGACGGCTTGATAGTCTAAACGCGCAGATAATTCTGTTTCAGGCGGCTTCAAATAATCTTGAATTTATAAACGACTTAGAAGAAATCAGAAACGTGATCATTCGTCTTCAGGCTTGCGAGGCTTGCGAAAAAGTTTTTGACGAAATTTTAATTTTATGGGGACTTGATGAGAATGAAATTCATGAACGCTCACATAATCCGCGAAAATTTTTTAACAAAGGCCATTTATTATTAAATTATAAAATGGGACGCGAGGCCAGCGAGATTAATTTTTTGAGGACTTTAACGCGAGAGGTTGAGCTTTGCGCTTGCAGAACTTTTAATGACGAAGATAAATATAAAATTATTCACGTCTTAAATCGTCTCAGCAGCGCGCTTTACATTTTAATTTATAAATACATCCCCGAAGACTTTAACGTTGACGTTGAAAAAATTTTTTAATTCCTAAATTTTCGCTTCTCATTGCTAATTATTAAAAAATTGTTGTATAATCACGCGCAAAGATTTTTAATTAAAGAAAAAAAATTCAAAAAAAAGTTTCCCCAAATTTTTGCAGACGAAAGGAAATTCTGAAAATGCTCAGAAAGAAATTTTCACCATTATTAATAATGTTGATGATATTAATAACTTTTTCGCAATGTTACGCCGCGAGCAAAACTTCACAAGAGGACGCGGTTCTCAAGGCGTGGTCGCACGAAAATGAATATAACACAACAGACCAGTCATTAAAATTAAAAATCACGTATTATTCAAACGAGTATGTCGAAGCCCTTGTAAACTCAGAAGCCGAAAAAAATCTATGGACTAACGACGAAATGGAAAATTATAAATACACTCTCTTAAAAAATCTTAACTTAGGCGAGACAATTCCTTTTCACGTCGAAATGTACGTTCGCGGAATGCCTATGTATGCAGGGCCTTTTGACAAGCACATAACGATGATGGTAGGCGGAAAAAAATATCAGCCCGTCGACTATGAAAAGAGATTTAATTTCAAGATTTTAGGACCTCGTGACGGCATGGTATTCTTCCCGCGCTATGACGAAAAAACAGGCAAAGAAATTTTAGCAAACGCCCGCGACGTCAGAATAATTTTCGACTCCGCAATCAGCCACGCTCTTGACGGACGCAGCGATGTTATTTATATATGGGACTTGAAGAAAGACAGAGGCTCAATCACTGCCGGCAAAGCTGTAGACAGGCTCGAAACAGATAGATTAATCAAACGTGCTGATAAAATAAAGACCGAGCGCGATGCTCTTCAGAAGCAGATTGACGCTCTCAATAAAGAATACGACGAAGTCAACGCTCGTATCGACGAATTACAAGAAAGATAAATTTTTAGGAAGGAAGTAATCTTTATTATGATTAAAATGGATCGTATTGCCGTATTAACAAGCGGAGGCGATTCTCCTGGTATGAATGCCGCTATTCGCGCAGTTGCCCGCACTTGTATGTTCAATGATAAAGAATGTATCGGTGTCAGACGCGGCTATGAAGGTCTCATCGAAGGCGATTTTATTCCTCTTGACCGTGCAGCAGTCGGCGGAATAATTCATCACGGCGGCACGATTTTAAGGACAGCTCGAAGTGAACGCTTCAAAACTCCTGAAGGCCGCGAGGAAGCTCTCGAACAAATGAAAAAAGCAGGCATTGACGGCCTCGTTGTCATTGGCGGCGACGGCTCTTTTCACGGCGCAAAAGCTCTTCACGATTTAGGCTTCCCTACGATCGGCATTCCCGGAACGATTGATAATGATATTACCGGCACTGACGAGACGATCGGCTTTGATACGGCCGTTAATACAGCTCTTGACGCTATTATGAAATTGCGCGATACAGCCTCAAGCCACGAGAGATTATTTGTCGTTGAGGTAATGGGACGCAACGCAGGATTTTTAGCCCTTGAGGTCGCTGTAGCAACAGGCGCGGAATATGTTGTCGTTCCTGAATTGCCCTTGAGCATCGGCGAACTTACAAAGAGACTAAAAAGTTCTTACGCCGAACATCGAAGCCACACGCTTATAATCTTAGCTGAAGGCGTAATGACAGCTGCAGAGATGCGTGAACAGCTTGCTGATGCAGGCGGCTATGACGCCCGCGTTACTGTTTTGGGCTATATTCAAAGAGGCGGCCACCCGACTTCGTTTGACGTCGTTCTTGCCACTCGAATGGGAGCATTTGCCACTGAGAATTTAATGATAGGCAAATCCGGCATGATGGTAGGAAATATTAATCACAAGCTGACTTTAAGCCCTCTTGAAAGAGCTTGGAGCGAGCATAAATCTTTAAGCCCTGAAATGTTGAGCTTAATCAACAAAATGAATTAAGAAAAACAATTCAGAATTAAAAATTCATAGTGCATAATTAAAGAAATTAAGAATTATGCATTATGAATTAATTTGAAAAATGGGAGAATTTAATGCCAAGAAAAACAAAATCACAAGAAGCAGAATTTGAACAACAGTTAGACCTTACGCAGGAAACATATCAGCCAAGCTCGCCGCTTTCAGAAGAAGAATTGCGCGAAGAAGTAAATGCTATTCAACAACGAGATAATAATAATTACGACGATGAAAATTTAATCGACAACGATGACGAAGAGGCCGAAATCGGAGAGATTGACGATAACGACGAAGTCTCTGAAGCTGAAAATGAAAACGAAGACGACAGCGAAGGCGACAATGACGACGACGAATCAAAACCTCGAAAATTTCAGCGAGGTAACAACCGCCGCGAGGTAATTCAGCATCCTAAGCCGAAGTATACTTATGCTATGCTTGCAATGAGGACTATCTCTGAGCTTAGAAAAATGGCTAAAGATTTAGAGGTTAATGTTCCCGTGTCAATCCGAAAGGACGATTTAATAATTTTAATCCTCAAAGCTCAAGCCGAAAAAATGAATTATCGCTTCGGAGGCGGAACTCTTGAAATTTTGCCGGAGAACTTTGGCTTTTTGCGTCCTAAAGGAATGCTCCCGACGGATAGCGACGTTTATTTATCATCATCGCAAATTAGACGCTTCGGCCTCAGAAACGGCGATGTTATCTGGGGTTTAATCAGGCCGCCACGCGACCAGGAACACTACGAGGCTTTATTGCGTGTTGAAACTGTAAATTTTTCTGACCCTGAGATTTCACGAAAACGTGCGGTCTTTTCGCAATTAACGCCGATTTTTCCTGATAAGCGCATTAGCCTTGAGTATGACCCTAAAGACGTAGCAACCCGTCTTATCGATATGTTCGCGCCTATAGGACTTGGCCAAAGAGCTTTATTAGTGTCGCCGCCTAAAGCCGGAAAAACAACAATATTAAAGCGAATAGCTAAGGCCATAGCAGCGAATTATCAGGATATTATTATCATGGCTTTGTTAATCGACGAAAGACCCGAAGAAGTTACGGATATTTCGCGTTCGATTGACGGTGAAGTCATTGCTTCGACTTTTGACAGACCAGCAGACGAGCATATAAGAGTTGCAAATTTAGCTCTTGAAAAAGCAAAAAGATTAGTTGAAGCTAAACGCGATGTTGTAATTTTGCTTGACTCAATAACGAGATTAGCACGTGCTTCAAACTTGACTGTGCCTCCTTCAGGACGAACTTTATCAGGCGGTCTTGATCCTTCGGGCTTGTATTTCCCAAAGAGATTTTTCGGGGCAGCACGAAACTTTGAAGAAGGCGGAAGTTTAACGATAATCGGCACAGCTTTGACGGATACAGGCAGCCGAATGGACGATGTTATATATGAAGAGTTCAAAGGCACCGGCAACATGGAGCTTCATTTATCGAGAAAACTTGCCGAGCAAAGAATTTTCCCTGCTATCGACATAATAAAATCAGGAACGAGGCGTGAAGAGTTATTAATATCCGACGACGAATTAAAACGCCTATGGATTTTGCGAAAGAGGATAGCGGGCGTTGATGAGTCAGGCGCGTTGAATTTAATTCTTGATAAATTGAAACAAACTGAAAATAACGAAGAATTTTTGAACGCTATAAAACTTCAATAAAATTCACAAAAATTCAGAAAGGCAGTGATTTCACTTGCACGAAAATATTTTGTCCGAAGTGGAGAAACTTCAGGACTTAATGGTTAGTACACTAACGCGGCTTTGTAAAATTCCAGCAATTTCGCCTCATAACAACGGAACAGGCGAAGATGCAAAAATCGCGGAATTACAAAAAATTATTCATGAGCTTGAACTCGATAAAAAAGCAAAAATCAAAATAGAATACGTTGACGATGACAAAGCCCCGAACAAAAAACGTCCGTCTTTATTTTTAGAATATCCGGGTAAAAAATCTCGTCGCCTTTGTATTCTCACTCATATTGATATAGTCCCCGAAGGCGATAGAGCCTCATGGACGCTTGACCCTTTTAATCCTGAAGTTCGAGGTTCGCGTTTATACGGTCGCGGTGTCAGTGATAACGGAATGTGTCTCGTAGCGTCTTTATTTGCGCTGAAAGCCTTTTTAAATGCAGGCATCGAACCTGAATACACTGTAAATCTTGCTTTTGTCTGTGATGAAGAAATGGGAAGCAAATACGGTCTTGAGCCTTTACTTGAGAGAGATTTATACAAATCCGATGATTTAGTAATTGCTCCTGACAGCGGCAATGATGCCGGAGATTTTATTGAAATTGCTGAAAAGGCCGACTTAAAGATGAGGTTTACAGTACTTGGAAAACAAGTTCACGCAGCCTTGCCGCATACGGGTATTAACGCCTGCAGAGCCGCTAATATGCTTGCTTACGAAATCGACGAAGCCTTACACAAGGCCTTCCCTGATGAAGATAAGACTTTTGATCCTCCATTTTCGACTTTTGAGCCTACTCGAAGATTTGCGAATGTTCCCAACACTAACACAGTTCCGGGCCGCGAAGTTTTTGAATTTGACTGTCGAATTTTGCCGAGTGTTTCTCTTGATGAAGTCTTGAAAATCGTCAAGAAAATTTGCCTCGACATCGAAAAAAGGACAGGCGCAAAAATTGAATTAACCTTCACACGCAACGATGCAGCAACGCCAACAAGCCCGGATAGTGATATTGCTAAATTATTAATAAAGAGCGTCAAAGAAGTCTTAAACATCGAGTCTAAAACCGGCGGTATTGGCGGCGGAACTTTTGCGGCTTTATTCAGGCGTAAGAATATTCCTGCAGTCGTCTGGAGCCAAGAGTGCGACGGAGTAGCTCATCAGCCCGATGAATTTACGGAGATAGAATATATCGTTAACAACGCTAAAGTTTTTGCCTTAATGATGAACGGATAAAAAGCAATTAGGAATGAGAAATGTTTTTCAACAAATTCTAATTCAGAATTTCTCGTTTTTTATTTTATAAGGAGCGTGTCTAAAAATTAAAAAGCCGTCTCGAAAACTTCTTGCAGCTCAAGTCGAGGAGGATTTATTAAATTTCATTCAAGAAACACCTATCTTAGTCGGCGAAAAAATTCCCAACGAATTTGAACTCGCCGAAAAATTTGAAGCCGGACGCAGCACAATTCGCGAGGCCGTAAAAATTCTTGAGTCAAAAGGCGTCTTAGAAGTTCGTCAAGGCTCAGGGACTTTCGTTATCAGCACAAGCACCGTCGAAGATGACCCTTTGAGGCTCGGACGCTATAACGATAAATTAAAACTTGCTCTCGAATTATTCGACGTTCGTTTAATGATTGAACCTGAAATCGCTGCTTATGCCGCAATGAACGCCACTGAAGAAGATATTATCGAAATCACAAAACTTTGCGACGAAGTTGAAAATTTATATTTAGCCGGGAAAAATCACGTCCGCAAAGATACGGAATTTCATAAAAAAATCGCTCATTGCAGCCGCAACAGAGTAGTTGAGGAAATTGTCCCGTTGATTATTTCAGCAGTCTACACGTTTGCTAACGTTACTCACAGATTACTATTAAAAGAAACTATCGAAACTCACAGAGCAATCACTGATGCCATAGCCGCCCATGACGTAGCCGGAGCGAGAAGCGCAATGACGATGCACTTAATATATAATCGTCAGATGATTGTTAAATTAATGGCTCAAGAATAAATAAAATCAAAACTCTTGACCGTTACTAATTCAAAATATATAATTCCCTTATCCAAAATAAACATAAGACGTCTGATGTAAAATTTTAATTTATCAGGAGGTTTGTATCCTTATGGAAGCTGTCGCGTTAGATTCAACACGGCTAATTCTTGGTGCTGTGTGCGGATTGATAATTCTTTTAGTTTTAATCATAAAATTCAAAGTTCATGCAATGATTTCAATTTTAGTCGGAGCTATTTCAATAGGACTCATAGCTGGAATGCCTTTAACTGAAATCATCAGATCTGTTAATGACGGAATGGGAACGACACTGCGCGGAATTGCTTTGCTTGTCGGACTCGGCTCGATGTTCGGGGCAATTCTTGAGGCTTCGGGTGGTGCTCAAACTTTAGCCGTTACTATGGTAAAAAAATTTGGCGACGA
>JAFVEW010000170.1 GCA_017475805.1 Synergistaceae bacterium
GTTTTGATATTGTCCCGCAAGTTGCCGAAGAAGCAAATTTTTCTGATGATAAAGTAAAAGTCATCATGGATACAAGCGTTATTGCGGGATGTTTCTTTTATATCCTGATGACATTTATTGCTATTTCAATTGTGCCTGAGCATTATTCAAATTGGGTAGCCTATGTGAACGACTTAAATAACTTAGAAGGCTTCAACAAGATAATGACTTTTCACTCGGCATATAAAATTTTAGGCATGACAGGCTTATATTTAATCACGGCGGCTGCGGTATGCGCTGTTTTAACGGGAATTTTAGCTTTCTATATCGCCACAAGCCGATTATTATACTCGATGGCTCGTGAAGAGATGCTGCCGTCATGGTTTGGCGTCCTGAATAAAAACGGAGTGCCTTTTAACGCTATTATTTTTTGCACGACTGTTTCAATTTTAGTTTCACTTTTAGGAAGAAATACAGTTGGATGGACAGTAGATATGGCCTCGCTTGGCGGTGCAATAGGTTTCGGCTATACTTCGCTGGCTGCGTACAAATATTCAATAAATGAAAATAGAAAAGATGTATCAATCTTAAGCGGATTGGGCTTTTTCTTCTCCGTGATATTTGCGTTGCTGCTCTTAGTGCCGCTGCCGGGACTTCAAAGTTCACTCGCGAGAGAACCCTATATTATGCTTTTAATCTGGATATTCATGGGTGTAACGTTCTATTGGGTAAGCATTACTCGTCGAGGCGGCGGACAAGCCGAAAAATAACGGAAGCTAATTTTTGCGGATCATGTCGAACGACCCGGCCTTCTTTGTCGCTCTCAAATATTGACATAATCGGAGCTTCGACATAAATGCAACCCATATCTTTTATAGCTTCTCTTTGATGATAATCTAAAAATAACGGCGATGCTCCGTCTTTTTTATAAGCCTCGATAATATCATCTGGAATAGGCTCGTTGTTAGCAATCACGAAATCAGGAATACAACCTAAAGCAACGCTGACCCATTCAATATGTTTAAGAATGTTCATGCCTTGAGTCTCGTCAGGCTGAGTCATTAAGTTACATATATAAATCTTAGGAGCTGGCGAGTCCTTTAATTTATCCGCGAAATCCGGCAATAATAAATTAGGAATTACGCTCGTGAATAAACTTCCGGGGCCAAGCAGAATCACATCATCCTCATCGACCGCGCTTAAAACTTCAGGCAAAGGTCTTGCGTTCATAGGCTCAAGCCAAATCTCGTCAAGCTCGTGGCCATGCGCTGAAATATCTAACTCGCCTTTAGCTTGAAGACCGTCTTTAGTTTTTCCCATTAAAGTTATCGACTCTGTAGTAACAGGCAGAACACGGCCGCGAATAGATAATAAATGATTCATTTTCTCAACGGCTGTGCTAAAATCTCCGCTCATCTCTGTAACGGCTAATAATAATAAATTTCCTAAGCTATGGCCTGATAATTCGCCGCGATCAAATCTGAAATCAAGAATCTTTTTTAATTCGTTGTCGTTTTCAGCAAGTGCCGCTATACAGTTTCTAACATCACCGGGCGGTAACATTCCCCATTCATTGCGGATTCTTCCAGAGCTTCCGCCTTCGTCAGTAACGGCAACAACGGCTGTGATATTTCGAGTGAAACCTTTAATGCCGCGCAAAAGAGTCGAAAGTCCCGTACCTCCGCCTACAGCGACGATATAAGGGCCGCTCGAAAGTCTTTTTGAAATTGCGCGTTCGATTGTCGGCTTGCCGGAGCTGAATTTAATCCGCCCGAACATAAATAAAATTATTAAAGTCGTCAAGACTCCCAGTGCAAAATTCATTCTTTTGTCTCCTAATTTTTTAGTTCCTACTTCCTAACACCTAATTCCTTACTTGCTTTATTGATGCCCGTGCCCCTTATCGCGATGAATTACACAGACGCCGCTGTAAATTTTTGAATAAACTTCGCCGAGCCATTCAGCCATAGCCACGCTGCGGTGACGTCCGCCGGTACAGCCGACAGAAATATGAAGCTGACTTCTGACATTATTAAGAAACTGAGGAATAAAAAAGTCAAGAAAATTTTTCGTGAGCTCGAGACATTTATGAGTTTCAGGAAATTTTAATAAAAATTCTTTTACGGGCTCATCTTGGCCTGTTAAATTTTTTAATTCGTCGACATAATACGGATTAGGCAGGCAACGAACGTCCATAATAAAACTGCTGTCTTGAGGAACTCCGTATTTATAGCCGAACGAGCTTATTAAAATAGAAATGCCTCCGTCGTCTTTCTGATTAAAAAATTCTTTAACGAGTCTTTCTCTATGCTGATGTAAATCCATTAATGACGTATCAATAATAATATCAGCGCGGTCTAAAACAGGAGCCAATAATTCTCGTTCCGTCAAAATCCCTTCAAGAGTCGAGCGTCCATGACTTAAGGGGTGAACGCGCCTTGTTCTTTCGTAGCGTCTTAATAATTCTTCATCTGAAGCCGTCAAGAATAAAACTTTAACGATGCCTTCCCAAGCCTTAGAGGTTTCGTCGATGACTTTCACAAAATCCTTGCTGACGTTTCTAATATCGACAGTTGCAACAACGCCGCGTTTTTTTGAAGCCTCCGGGCGTTCTGATATTAGCGTGAAAAGCTGCGGCAAAAGTGCTGGAGGAAGATTATCTATGGTAATAAAGCCGAAATCTTCAAGAACTTTCAAAGTCATAGTCTTTCCGGCTCCGCTCATTCCTGTAACGATGATAAATTGCTTCATTGAAAAAATGCCTTCTTTAATTTTTAATCGCGGCGATTATATCATAAAGGCAAGTATGAATTAGGAGAAACGAAAATTTTTAACTGATATAATAAACAAACTAAAATTCTTTTCAGAGTTTTTAATTTTCAAATTTTCAAAGGAGGATTTTATTTTGAAATTCAAATTTGCACTAATAACAATGCTTGTGTGTGCTTTGTTCGCAGGCTGTGCTATGGCTGCAGGACTTCCCAGCGTTGATGACCTTAAAGCCGCAGCTAAAGACACCGTCAAAGAAGCTGTAAAAGAAGGCGTGAAAGAAGCTATCGCCGAAGCTACGAAGAAAGAAGCCGATTTTCATATCGGAATCGTTACAGGCACAGTTTCTCAGAGTGAAGACGATCTTCGCGGTGCTGAATTAATGATTAAAATGTACGGCGACACTGCTAACGGCGGAATGATCACTCACATCACTTATCCTGACAACTTCCCGTCTGAACAGGAAACGACAATAAGCCAGATTCTTGGCCTTGCCGACGATCCTAAAATGAAAGTCATCGTTGTCAATCAGGGCGTTCCCGGAACTGCCGAAGCCTTCAGAAGAGTCCGTGAAAGACGCAGCGATATTTTATTATTAGCTGGCGAACCTCACGAAGACCCCGGCGTAATTTCAGAGGCTGCTGACATTGCTACACATACCGACCATATCGGACGCGGCTATACTATTCCGCTCGGTGCTAAGAAAATGGGCGCAAAAACTTTCGTTCATATTTCATTCCCGCGCCATATGAGCTATGAAACTTTAGGACTTAGACGCGCTATCATGGAAGAAGCCTGCAAAGATTTAGGGCTTAAATTCGTCTTCGAGACTGCTCCTGACCCTACGAGCGATGTAGGAATGGCCGGTGCACAGCAGTATATTCTTGAGAACGTTCCGGCATGGATTGAAAAATACGGCAAAGACGCTGCTTTCTTCTGCACGAACGACGGAGAAACAGAACCGTTATTAAAGCAGATTGCTGCTCTCGGCGGTTATTTCGTAGAAGCTGACCTTCCTTCGCCTTTAATGGGTTATCCCGGAGCTTTAGGAATTGACCTTTCAAAAGAACAGGGCGATTGGCCTGCAATCTTAAAGAAAGTTGAAGACGCAGTTGTTAAAGCTGGCGGCGGCAACCGTATGGGAACATGGGCTTATTCATGGGGCTACACAACGACAGCAGCACTTGCTGAGTTCGGCAAACGTGCAGTTGAAAATGGAGCCTTAGAAGACAAAGCTAAATATGTCGGCAGTGCAAAAGCCCTCAAAGATATGCGCGCAGCTTATGACGAGTTCTGCCCTGGCGCAAAATGGGGAGCAAGTTACTTCATCGAGGCTTCAACAGGCGTAAAGAACGGCCACTTCATTTTGCTTCGTCAGGATACTTACGTCTTAGGCGGCGACTATCTCGGCCTTGCTGATGTTGAAATCCCGGAAAAATATTTCCAAATTCGCATGACTCCGGCAAGCAATTAGGAATGAGGAGTTAGGAGTTAGGAGTTAATAACTTACTTCAAACGCCTAAAAATATTTTTATTGTTATCCCTCGTTCTTGAAATTTTAGAATGAGGGATTTTTTTTTAGTTAGTTAATTAAAAAAGGAGTTGATTTTGTTTTGTCAACTAACACTAATGAAAATGCTCCATTATTAAGACTTGAAAATATCGGCAAGGAATATTACGGTAATAGAGTCTTATCTGATATTTCTTTCGAGATAAATTCCGGCGAAATTTTAGGACTTGTCGGTGAAAACGGAGCAGGAAAATCAACGCTGCTAAATATTTTGTTCGGAATGCCCGTGATAGCTTCGACAGGCGGACATGAAGGAAATTTATATCTTGACGGTAAAAAAGTTAATTTTACTTCGCCTAATCAAGCTCTCGCTGCAGGGATCGGAATGGTCCATCAGGAATTTTCTTTGATACCGGGCTTTACCGCAACTGAAAATATTTTGTTAAACCGCGAAGTATTAAACGGCTCATTGATGAGTTATGTTTTCAGCGAAAGAGTTTCGACTCTTGACCGCGATGCAATGAGACAGCGAGCCTCAGCCGCTATTAACACTCTCGGAGTTCATATAAGCCCCGATATGTTAATTAACGAAATGCCCGTCGGCTATAAGCAGTTTATCGAAATTGCCCGCGAAATTGACAGAAAGAACACGAGATTATTATTCTTAGACGAACCCACAGCAGTTTTGACTGAGCAGGAAGCAGAGATTTTATTAATCGCTCTCAAAAAATTAGCTAAATCGGGTATCGCGATTGTTTTTATTTCTCATAGACTTAGCGAAGTTAAAGAGCTTTGCGACAGAATCTTAGTTCTCCGCGACGGAAAATTAATCACTGACCAAAGTGCTGCTGAATTAAATACACGTCAGATAGCTTCGTTAATGGTAGGCCGCGAAAGTTTAAGAAAAGAAGAGCCGATTGAAATTCCCGATCAGCCCGTTGAAGAAGTTAACGTCGATGAAACTTTAGGTGTAAGCCCTGACCAAGTCAATACGGCGACGTTAAACAAAAAGAAAAAGAAGAAAAAACCTGCTCTCAAAGTCGAACATTTATGGGTCGATATGCCCGGCGAAACTGTCCGTGATGTTTCGTTTGAAGTTCAAAAAGGTGAAATCTTCGGTATCGGCGGCCTTGCAGGGCATGGAAAATTAGGAATCCCTAACGGCATAATGGGACTCTATCCTGCGGGCGGAAAAGTCAGACTCTTCGGCAAAAAATTAACGCTCAACAAACCGCGAGCAGCTTTGAATCGCAAAATGGCCTTCGTATCAGAAGACCGTCGCGGCGTCGGATTATTACTCGATGAGCCTTTAGACTGGAACATAACTTTCACAGCAATGCAGACTCAAGGAAGATTTTTATTCGGAATCCCTTTTATCTTCCAGATGAGAAATGAATTAGCTATGGCTAACGAGACGAAAAAATTTATTGAAGCTCTCGAAATTAAATGCACCGGCCCGAAACAAAAAGCAGGCGAACTTTCAGGCGGCAATCAGCAAAAAGTTTGTTTAGCTAAGGCGTTTGTTCTTCGCCCTGATATTTTATTAATCTGCGAACCTACAAGAGGAATTGATATTGGCGCAAAAACTCTCGTGCTTGATACTCTCAAAGAATATAACCGCGAGAACGGCACAACGATAATAATCACGAGTTCAGAACTTGAAGAATTGCGGAGCGTATGTGATCGGGTCGCTATTGTCGACGAAGGCGAAATCGCGGGCGTTCTTCCTGCCTCCAGTCCTGCTGAAGAGTTCGGAATGTTAATGATGGGCGAAAAAATGCGCGTGGCATTGGCAGCGACAGAATAGGAAGGTGAAAACTTAGAATGATAAAAAATCTCATTAAAAATGCAGGCTGGCCGCGAATAATAATAGCGTTATTTTTGCTTGCTTTGTTTATAACCGCGCCGTTTGTCGGAGTCAACGTCTTCACGTCCTTTAATAACACGATTGTAAGATTCGGAATGAACGGCGTAATGGTCTTAGCTATGATCCCGATGGTACAGGCTGGCTGCGGATTAAATTTCGGCCTGCCTCTTGGAATTATCGCGGGACTTTTAGGAGCGACGCTTTCAATCGAACTCAACACTGAAATTTTAGCGCGCCTCGCTGAACTTGGAACTCAATATAAAATTTCGTGGCTGACCGAAGAATTTTTGACGACTTACCGCGAGCCCGTAGGTTTTGCTTCAGCTTTAATAATCGCTATTCCTGTCGCTGCTGTCTTAGGTTGGTTTTACGGAAAGCTATTAAACCGTGTCAAAGGCGACGAAATGATGATAGCGACTTACGTGGGCTTCTCTTCCGTTTCGTTTA
>JAFVEW010000171.1 GCA_017475805.1 Synergistaceae bacterium
AATTAATCGATGAGGCTTTGCATGAGGGAGTTCGATTAATGGGTGATTGCAATGCCGCAGAATTTTGGGCTAAGTGCATAATAAGTTTACTATAAAAAATTAGGAGTCAGGATTTTTTATCTTCCTAACTCCTAATCTATTATTCTTAAAATTTTTTAGTTCTGAGCATGAGCAAGCATTACAGCTCCGGCGATTGAAAGCAGTTTCGCTCTCGGTGAGTCTGCACGGCTTGTTAAGACTACAGGTGCTGCTGCTCCGATGATTAAGCCTGCTGTTTCGCTGCCTTTTGCAAAGAAGCTGATTGATTTTGCAAGAGCGTTTCCGACTTCAATCTGCGGAACCATGAGGACGTCGGCATGTCCCGCGACGGGCGATTTAATGTGCTTAATCTTCGCGGCTTCTTCATCAATAGCGTTATCAAGAGCTAAAGGTCCATCAACGACGCAGTTTTTAATCTGTCCGCGCTGATTCATCTGGACGAGTGCTGTAGCGTCAAGAGTGCAAGGCATTGCAGGGTTGACCATTTCAACTGCGCAGAGACAGGCAACCTTAGGAAGCTCAACGCCGAGTGAGCGGGCAAAATTAACTGTATTCTGAACGATGTCAGCCTTCATGGCTAAATCAGGATACATGTTGAAAGCACCGTCAGCGATGAAAATTACTCTGTCATAACCCGGAATTGAATGGAAATAGCAGTGAGAAATTGCGCGCTTGCCGACTCTAAGTCCGACTTCTTTGTTCAACATTCCACGAAGGAAATTATCCGTATGAAGCTGGCCTTTCATGTAAATGTCAGCGCGTTTTGACGAAACTTCCGTAACGGCGACGATACCGCAGGCGGCTTCGTTAGTTTCAGGGATAATGTGATAGCTTGACTCTGAAGCACCGGCTTCAGCGATGCAGGCTTTTACTTTGTCAGGGTTGCCGACGAGTGTAGCTTCGACAAGTCCGAGTTTGCGGGCTTCTTCGATTGCTGAAATTAATCCTGCGTCTTCAGCCATAGCAACGGAAATTCTCTTGCGGCCTTTCTCAGCGCAAAGTTTTGAAGCTTCTTCGATTAACTGCGACAGTGAACGAATCTGTTCCATTTTGAAAAATTCCTCCTGATTAAAAAATTTTTTTAATTATAAATTAGGAACGAAAGGAAAAAAATTCTTTTTAATTCCTACTTCCTAATTCCTAATTTCTACTTGCATTATTCGAGCCATTGTTCAAGATGTTTCTTATAAAGCTCTAATAATCTTCGTGTAACGTTGCCGGGCTTGCCATTATTCAAAGTTATTCCGCCGACTTTGACGATCGGTACTACCATTTTAATGCTCCCGGTGATAAAGGCTTCAGCTGCGTTATCGCTCGCAAGTTCAGACCATAACGGGCAGCGTTCTTCGACTTTCATTCCGTCTTGCTTGGCGAGTTCTAAAATCGCTGTTCTCGTTGTGCCTTTTAAGACTCTCGATAAAGGAGCGGTTACGATTGTTCCGTTTTTCAGGACTAAAAAGAAATTGCTGTGTCCGCACTCTGTGATTTCGCCGCCAGGACAATATAAAACATCTTTAACGCCTGCGGGAAGTTGGAAAGTCATTCGATAATCAACATTTTTGACTGAAGGGTCATTGCGTCCGACTGTAACAGGTTCAAGAACCCATCCTTTTTCAAATTCTTCGTCGGTGAGATAGCCGGCTTCGTCGAAAATTGCAAAAAATCTCGGATTTTCAAAGCAGCCTTTTTCGGTGTTGAACTCATCACCGCCAGTTAAGAAAGTTCTTACGCGGACATCACGGCCGACTTTAGCAATTCCATCGCGAATAACTTTTTTCATTTCTTCGACATCGGGAATATTTACAAGCCCTGTGCTTTTTGCGCTGTTTACAAATCTCGTCATATGCGGTGTAAGCATTAAAGGCTTAAGATTAAAAGTAGCCAAAGCCTCAAAGACTCCAACTCCGCGCTGAATAATTAAATCTGAAAGCGGTAATTTCGCATCTTCAGGTTTAACAAATTTTCCATCAACATAACATAACAACATAATAAAATTTTCACCTCATTAATTTTTATCTCTATCAGGAAATTCCGACGGCCTTTCAAACGGGTCTGTTTCAATTTTCTGTCCAAGAGACGCGGGTGAATTTGGGAACGCTCTTATCGCAAGCGTAAGGCCTATAGTGTCATCGCCGCCGCTCGTTCTATCATTTTTATAATGCAAATCCCAGACCATACAATCCGTAACCCATTGAACGCTGTAAAACATTTCGTCAAAAATTGACTCGTCCAAGTCATAGCTGCCTCGAACGCCTAAATAAACTTCACGACCTACAGGGAAGCGGACTTTTTGATGGATTCGTTCACGCTTTTTATATTGATCCCAGTGCATTGCGCTCTCGCCCCAAGTATATTGACGTTCGTAGCCCGTTCCTAACTCGACCGAGCCTAAATTATAACGCAAGCCTGTGAAGCTTCTCAGCATCTCGTGATCAGCGTCATTGCTGTCATAGAACCAAACGCGGCCTTCACTGTTTGTGAAAAATTCAACGTTGCCGCGTTCGTGAATGACTTTTTCAAAATAATTTCTGAAGCCTATTCCGTAGCGGTTTATCGCAGCTCCTTCGCCAAGAGCGTAAGTAGTCTCGCGGAAACGTCCATAAGCTGCTGTGATTATCATCCAAGAATATTTTGAACTCCTGAAATACGGCGACGAAATAACAAACTCAGGCATACGTTCAAGTCGTCCCTTAAATTCAGTATTACTGTCTTTTTGGTCAGATATATATTCGTTCTTAGACCATCTTAAAGCAGCAGTCCAGCCTTTATTAGAATAAGTCAAAGAAGCGTAAGGCCGCCAAACTCTTTCGTTCCATTCTTCGTCCCATGAGTGTTCAACGCCGGCTTTAATTGAAAAATTTTTACCTAAATCTTGATCAATTTCAATCATTGCTTCCCAGCCTGTTTTATTTGCCCAAGCTACTCCGATTGAAGCGTTGCCTGTGTCCCAGCCGATTGTTCCTGTTACGCCCATACCTGTGCCGCGAGTGTCGCTGTGTTGAAAATACGGCAGGAATGAATGAGTTACAGCGCGGCGTTTTAACTGAACAACGTAATCCATCGGGGACGTGAATAAATAAGTATTTCCTAAATAAATTCGCGGCCTTTTAGCGACAACTTTTTTATTCGGAATAAACGAAACTTTTTTAGCTTCGAGTCTATAGTGCGGGTGGTCAAGGGCGCAAGTTGTCAAAACTACGCTATGCCATTCGATTAAAAAATCTTCGGGCGTTCCTTTTACTAATCTTCTTTCTTGAGCAAGCTCCCAAGGCATTACATCAATATCATCGCCGTAAACATAAAGCACGCCGCCTTTCTCTCCGACTGGAACTTGAGCGAGTGCGCCGTTCAAAATTCCTTCTCGGGTGTTAAGGTCATAATTTAACGTGTCGCCTTTGATAGTTTGCTTGCCGTTAGTAATTACGACCTTTTGCTCCGGCAGAGGCATCGCTTGAACTTTTTGAGTGTCTGCATCATAGTCGAGACGTTCAGCCATTATAGAAATATCTTTATAAGTCAAAACGGCGTTGCCCTCAGCGAGTGCGTGTCCTGTCTCGTCATTGAAAGAAACTCTATCAGCGTTTAGAGTAACTTTATCTTCAGGCGTTGTTTCTTGGTCGAGTTCTTGATATTCGTTAATATAATAATTTTCAAAATCAGCAGCGCAGGCCGAACATGAAAATATAAAAATCGAAATCGAAATTAAAATTATTATTTTTTTTATTTTATTAAAGGCTTTACCCATTGGATTACTCCTCCCTGTTCTAATAATATCACGCCGGAGTTATCCATGCTTGCTAAAGGAGTTCTCAGCAGAAATTCTGTATCATAAATAATAAGACCTTCAGGAAAAACAAACGTGTTATTTTCTTGAGCCCAGTTTAATTTTGGGCTTTCTAAATTCCAAACTCGTTTTTTAGAGTCGAGTTTTCCGTGCAAACCGTTAATACTTGCGATTTGTTTATCAAAAGAATAAAGTCCTTCATCGCCGATAAATTTCCATTCGCCGTTATCGTTGCTGATTTCGCGAGTAACGTCTAAAGATTTAACGCTGAATAAATTTCCTTCGCGTTCAAGATAAGGAATTTTAACCCGCCATAAATCTCCTGAAACTTCGCGGCTAAACTGTATATTTTCCATGACAATACCCGGCATTTTCATAAGGCTCTCACGCAATAAATCAACATCTAAATTCATATCGCGCATGGCATAGCGGGCTAATGTTATGATGCCGATAACAAGAGCCACCATAAAAATTTTTGCGGGCGAGATTTTTAATTTAAGTTTCATTTTTTTTAATTCATAATTCTTAATTCACAATTCATAATTATTTTTTTTAACTTCCTACTTCCTAACTCCTACTTGCATTTTTAATCCCAAACGATTTTCCATGAAGAACCTTCACGAGTAACGCCGAGAGTTTTTGAAATCAACGACTTTATGAATAACGCCTTTTGAGT
>JAFVEW010000172.1 GCA_017475805.1 Synergistaceae bacterium
CGGCGTTTGCGATTAAAGTGCTGCTAATTTGATTATCAGCGTTGACATCTTGAGGGCGAATAACTCCGAATAATTGAAACTGCAAAGTTTCTTCACTTGTTCTTATGTCTCTTGTGCCTTCGATAACTAAATTTCCATTAGGCAAAACTTCTGTAACAAGGCAGGCAAGAGTCGCTGTTGCGTGATGTTTTCGTTCTGTGGAACCTTCACCTTTTGAAGTATTGTTTGATGTGAATGTCAAGCCACGAATGAATTTCAAAATTCCTGAACCGTCATTGCCGCCGTTAATATCATTATTTGAACTTTTACTAACGTCCATAGTAGCTTCGTCTTTAGCATCTGTTCTTTCATTTACTAAAACTGTGATAATGTCGCCTACTCGTCCGGGCCTTGCGTCGCCGTACCAGTTTGCATTATCGTTCCATAAAGACTGCGCCGAAACTGACGAACATAAAACTAAACTTAAAAATAACATCGCTAAAAATTTTTTCACGAGAAAAACCTCCTTTTTACTATTTTATTTTAGAGTCCTAAGACTTCGCTATGGCTGCCTATTCTTGCAAGCTCTAAAGTGTTATTTTCATCTTCGAGTTTATAAATCAACACTAAGTCAAAAGCCAAATGACATTCTCGATAGCCTTCCCAATTTCCAGTTAAAGCGTGATCGTGATACGAATAATCGAGAACGTCATCATTAACCAAATAGCTGAGAGCTTGAGCAAAACGTAGCTTAACAGCTGGACGTATGTTACTTCTGTCTACACGCCTTTTGTCGCGCTTAAATGAACTTGCGATTTTAACATCTCTCATGCATCATTAGCCCACGCCATTAATTCTTCAAAACTAACTTTTTCGGTCAAGCCATTTTCGATTTCATAAAATGCCTGCAGAGTCTCGGGCGTAGGGTTGCCGTATTCATCAAATAAAGGCTCTGGCTCGCCATCGTCAAAATAATTATCATCATCGAGTTTATAATCAAGTGCGGATTTTTTTTCTTCTAAAGCAGCGTTCATAAAAATCACCTCTGAAAAATTATATCAGCCGTCAGATATAAAAAATATTTGTCTACATTCTTTCATAATGAGTCCAAAGACTAATAATCTTTACTATGTGTTCATCTTCAAAAACTTGATAAACAATTCTATGTTGAGCATTAATTTTTCTCGAAAAAGCACCTTTCAAATCTCCTGAAAGTTTTTCAAAGATAGGCGGACTTTTGAAAGGATTTTCTTTTAGCATGTCAATAAGAGTTTTAGTCTTTTTATCAAGATGAGCCGATTTTAATTTTTCAATATCTTTTTGAGCTGTGTGTGAATATACGATTTTATACAATTTACCAGCCTACATCTTCTTCCGATATACATTCAGATAGTGGTTCGGCCATTCCTGCAAGCAATTTATCCCGCATTCCTGGAACAGAAAGCAGATAAAGCGTTTCTTTCATTCCTCGATAATCTTCATCACTTAAAATAACTGCGCTGCCGTTATCTGTGCTGATATTGAACGGCTCGTGATTAACAATAGCTCTGTTAAGAACGTTGAAAACATTTTGACTAAAATTAACTGCTGTAATGCTTTGCATAATCGATTAATCACCTCTAAAAAATTATATCAGCCGTTTTTATTTTTTATTCGACTTGAACTTCAACTAAATTTTCATTAATGATTTTCGCTCTCAAAGTAACTCTTTTATTATCAGCGCGGCGAACTTTTACCCAATCTCCGGGACGGCCGTCTTCTAATAAAATTCCATCAATCGAGGCCGTTGTCCCTGCAAAACGTGCGAAAATTTTTACTCGTCTTCCGCGTTTAATTAAATTTGAGTTCGTCAGGCTTGAAAGCAAAACCGGCTCTCCTTGCTGAATATTTTTATTTGCTGTGAAACCTGCTATTTCTTCAGGGCTTGAAGCATACATTCCCGGCCTTGTTATTCTTACAGGACGCGAATATAAATCCTGCGGAGAAATTCTGTCGCCTCGTTTAATATTCCTTGCTGCTATCATGGCATTTTGAGTCCAATTCATTCTAATGGGAAGTGATTTAATTTTGCCGTTCTTATCTTGAAATCTTAAAATAGCTGCGCTTGAACCAGGAACAATGCTTGCAGGGTCGATTAATTTTCCGTCAGGCACAGGAGCGTTATTTGTAGAAATTTCGAGCCCTCCGTGCCATGCTGCAAGAGATTTTATCAACGGAATTAACTCAGCTGGAGAACGCGATGGCTCTGTCTCTGTAAAATTGCCTTCATAACCTGGAGCTTCTATTCGAGATAACACGGGCATATATAATTCTATTCTTGCGTCAGCCGCGTCGCTTTCATTAATGGCGCGTAAAACATCTGCGCGTTCAATAGCTCCATTGTTAGGATAGACTATTATTGAAGACAAAATCCGCCGCATTTCTTTACTTCCGCCCGTTATATCTGCAATCTGTCCGAGCCTGAAAGAATTTCTGTTTGAGTAAATTGTCTCAGGAATTTTAATTTTTATAGTCTGCGCTGCTTCTGAAATATTTGCAAAAAATATTATAAAAAAAAGGAGCAAGATTTGCCCCGAGTAAAATTTTTTATTCATGATTAATTTTTATTAACGTTTTAGTCCGTTCGCGATTCTCAATAAATCGTCAGCTGTTTGAATGCCTTTTGAGTTAGCTTCGTAGGCACGCTGAGCGACAATCATTTCGACCATTTCTTCAACGACTTGAACGTTAGACATTTCGATAGTGTTCTGAACGACCGTCGGCATACCGTCTTCACCTGGATTGCCTAAAATCGGCTGACCGCTCGCAGGAGTCTCAAGAAAAATTCTATCGCCCGCCGCTCGAAGTCCTGTAGGGTTGACAAATCTTGCAAGCTGAATCTGTCCAAGCTCCTGTAATTCAATTTCGTCGCCGACTTTAGCACTTACTATTCCAGTAGGAGATAACGAAATCGCAACAGCGTTATCCGGCACAGTTATTGCAGGCTCAAGCAAAAGTCCGTTCTCGTCAACTATTTGACCTTGATCGTCAATCTGCCACGAACCGCCGCGAGTGTAGCCTATCTGGCCGTTACCCATATCAACTTGAAAGAAAGCTCCTTCGCCGTTAATTGCCCAATCTAAAGGGCCGTCTGTAATTTGAAAATTTCCCTGAACCATGAAACTCGGCGTTGCGATTACTCGTGTTCCTAAACCGACTTGTATTCCTGTAGGCACAAGAGAATCAGGCTCAACTGGTGCGCCGGGCTCTCTGCCGATTTGATACATCAAGTCTTCAAAGTCAGCGCGGCGTTTCTTATAGCCTTGAGTGTTGACGTTTGCCAAGTTGTGAGTAACAACGTCCAAGTGAGTTTGCTGAGCTATCATTCCTGACGCGCTTGTCCATAATGAACGCAACATTTTTTATTTTTTCTCCCTTCTGAATTTTATCCAAACTTCCTACTTCCTAACTCCTAATTCCTACTTGCTTTTCTTTATCCTCTGCTGAATGATGTGATCAATCTCGAAGTTTGTTCGTCGTGAGTCATCAGAGCTTTTGATGCTCCTTCATAAACCCGCTGGGCTTCAATCATTCTCACCATTTCTTCAACGACGCTGACATTTGATGCCTCTAAAGCTCCTGACCAAATTTTCACATTATCGACAGGATCTGCTCCGCCTGATCGTTCAGTAGGTTCTAATAAATTATTCGCGGCCTGTCTTAAGTATGTAGGATTATTGAACGTAAAGACAGCCACACGTCCTACGACTTCACCGTCTGCAATAATTTGCCCTGTGCGGTTAACTTCAACGTGAGTGGCATTGCCGATTGAGATAGCTCCGCCATCGCCTTGTAAAGTCATTCCGTTAGTCGTAACTATATTGCCGTTTTCGTCAGGAATAAAATTTCCCATTCGAGTGTAATATAAATCGCCGTTGCCGTTAGCTACTGAAAAAAATCCGGGACCGTCTATAGCTAAATCTAAAGGGCTTTCAGTCGTCTTTACAACGCCGGGAGTTGTGTCCATGACGTCTTCAGAAAATACAGTAGCAAGAGCAAGCGAACCTATAACTGCACGCCCTTTGAAAGGCATATCGGCAGGCAAAATCGTCGTTAATTTTGTTTCGCCGTCTTCAGAGACTTTTTCGATTCTGTCAAGCAACGCAGAAAAATCAGCGTTCGCACTGACACGTTTCTTAAATCCCGCTGTATCAACGTTAGCCAAGTTATTAGCTACAACATCTAAATTTGTTTCCTGCACAATCATTCCCGAAGCAGCTTCGTATATACCTCTGTGCATTTAATTTTTCACCCCTTAATATCTTTTTCGGCTCGAGTGTTTCAAATTTACTAACATGTTGCTCCGTCCTGAACTTTTAATATTATCAATTTCCATTAAGGCTTTGCCTGTACCAAGCGCGACGCTTTCCATAGGATTTTCTGCAGTGAAGCAATTTATTCCTGTCTGTTGCGCGATTAATTCAGGAAGTCCTCTGAGCAAAGCACCGCCGCCTGTCAAAACTATTCCTCTATCGATAATATCGGCTGATAATTCAGGAGGTGTTTGTTCCAAAACATTTCTTATTCCGTCAATCAAAGACTGAACCATCTCACCGATTGCCATATTTACAGCCGAACTTGTAACTTCAATTTGACGCGGAAGCCCCTGAACTAAGTCTCGGCCTTTGACAATCATTTTTTGATCTTCTTCAAGAGGCAGACAAGTTCCAATCATAATTTTAAGATTTTCAGCCGTCTGATCGCCGATAGCTAAATTATATTGACGGCGCAAATATTTCATGATGCCTTCGTCGAATTTATCACCGCCGATTCTAAGCGACTTAGCTCTGACAACACAGCCGAGCGATATAACAGCAATGTCGCTTGTTCCGCCGCCTATATCGACTATCATTTTTCCGCGAGCCTCTTCAACTTTCAGATTAGCTCCGATAGCTGCGGCCATAGGTTCTTCTATTAAGTAAGCCTCACGAGCACCGACCTCAAGAGCGGCTTCAAGAACTGCGCGGCGTTCAACGTCAGTAGCTCCCGACGGCACACAAATCATTACTCTGTTTCTAAAAAATTTTTGCGACCCTTTAGTAACTCGTTTCATAAAATGTTGGAGCATTGCCTCTGTCATTTCGTAGTTCGCTATGACTCCGTCGCGTAGAGGTCTGACTGAAATAATACTTCCCGGTGTTCGCCCTACCATGCTTTTAGCGTCATAGCCGACGGCTAAAATTTCGCCCGTTTCTTGATCTACAGCGACGACTGAAGGCTCGCGTAAAACGACGCCGTGATGTTTTTCGTAAATTAATACAGTGGCTGTTCCGAGGTCAATTCCTATATCTGTCCCGAACAAAACTTTTTGCCCCTTCCGATTACAATAATTAATAACGCGACAAACGCAGATAAAATTCCAAAGCCCGAATTACAGCCGCTGCTTGTCTCTTCGTCAAGTTCGGGCTTTGTAGTTCCGTCTTTCCATAAGGCGCAGTCAGCGTTAATTTCGCATTCTCCGATCGTATCTACGTCAACATAGCCTCTAACTCTTAGCTTCCCTGAAGATTCAGAAGTAAAAGTTACAGTGAGATTAAGATCGTCTAATTTCACTGAAGGAAGTTCAAAAGGTTTGCTTAGAGTCGGTCTTGCTTCGGGAAGCAAAATAGGAATTTGAACGGCATTATCAATTTTATTGTCCCAAACTTTTATATCAAATCCGGCTTTGTCGAACATATAAATTCTTAAATCAAGATCGCAAGAAGTCAGAACTTTTCTGTTCTCATTTACAGCTCCGCGTGATATTTCGTTATTGCCGTCTAAAATTTTATCTATATTTGGGTCAAGATTTTTCAAAACTTCCATTTCTTGATTCATTTCGCCTTCAATTTTGAAAGATACTCTCACGAAATTTTTTTCGACAAAACTTGTTCCTTCAATGTTCCATTTTCCTGGCAATATTGAGTCAATATATTCGCTTGCCTGTAAGTTTGAACACGAGATTATAAAAATCAAAAATGCAAATAAAAATTTTTTAATCATGTTTTTCACTTTCTATTCTAATTTTATTAATCATCGAGGCCAAGTAACCTGCTCCGAATCCATTATCAATGTTAACAACGCTGACGCCGCTCGCACAAGAATTTAACATAGCAAGCAAAGCCGCAACACCTCCGAATGAAGCTCCATAGCCTACGCTTGTTGGCACAGCAATAACAGGACAATCCGCCAAACCTCCTAAGACGCTCGCCAAAGCTCCCTCCATGCCTGCAACTGCGACAATAACACTTGCGCTCATAATGTCATCGACGTGCGATAAAACTCTATGAAGCCCTGCGACTCCTACGTCATATAATCTTTTAACTTTATTTCCTAAGACTTCGGCGGTTAAAGCTGCCTCTTCAGCGACAGGAATATCGCTCGTGCCTCCTGTAGCAATAATTATAAAATTTTTTCCTTCGGGTTTCGGCATTGTTCCATAAATTCCTGCCCGGGCTTCGGCGTGATAATTTACTTCACAGCCTAAAGTTTTTAGTTTTTCTGCAGACTCTTTTGAAAGACGGGTAATTAAAATTGCGCCCTGATGATGTTCTTTCATTACACTAATAATCCCTGCGATCTGCTCGGGAGTCTTGCCTGCGCCGTATATAACTTCAGAAACACCCTGACGAATTTTTCTATGTAAATCGACTTTTGCGTATCCTATATCTTCAAAGGGTTTTTCTTTTAATTTCAA
>JAFVEW010000173.1 GCA_017475805.1 Synergistaceae bacterium
GAATGTTCAAAATAAGCTGCGTTAAATCTTCCCGGCGTTAAAATCACAGAAAGGCCGCCGGTGTTCACATTATCCATAGTGAGGCGTAGAATTTCAGCGTAGTTTCTGTTATCTTCAATGTGATTTTCTTCAAAAACTTCAGGGACACTTTTTCGGCATAAATCGCGGGCAATCATCGGATAAGAAGCTCCTGACGGTATTCTCAAATTATCTTCAAGAATATACCAACTTTTATCTTTGCTTTGAACTAAATCAATGCCGGATATATGAGCGTAAATTTCTTTTGGCGGTCTTATTCCGTCGCATTGAACAAGATAGCCGCTGCCTGAATAAATAAATTCTTCTGCAACGACTTTATCTTTTACAATTTGTCTTTTTGAATAAATGTCGCGTATAAATTCATTTAGAGCCATGACACGCTGCTTTAATCCGCGTTCTAAAAAATCAAATTCTGCCGCGTCAATTACTCGCGGTATCACATCGAACGGAAATAATTGCTCATTAAATTTTCCGTCCTTATAAATTCCGAACTTCACGCCGTAACGCGCAAGAAGTTCATTAACATCGTCGGCATATTTATAAAAGCCGTCTGCTGTCATAAAATTTTTCCCCTTGTCTTCGCAAAATTAGCAAGGCTCAAATCTTACCGCGATAAACACAAATTGTCAAAATTGTTTAACAATTTGCTTAATATAGACTTAATCATGTCTTAAATGACAAAAATTTATATTTTTAACACCTAATATCTACGAAGCATTTACACTGTTTTATAATATTTGCAAAAATATGAAAAGGATTGCCTATAAAAAAATGAATAACATTAGAAATTTTTGCATCATCGCTCATATAGATCACGGGAAGTCAACGCTTGCTGATAGACTTTTAGAAGCTACAGGAACAATCGCAAGCCGCGACATGAAAGCTCAAATTTTAGACAGCTTGACTCTCGAACGTGAGCGCGGAATTACCATAAAACTTGTACCGGTCAGAATGGATTATAAAGCTAAAGACGGCAAAAATTATATTTTGAATTTAATCGACACTCCCGGCCACGTCGATTTTGCTTATGAAGTTTCTCGTTCGCTTGCAGCATGTGAAGGAGCTTTGTTAGTTGTCGATGCCTCGCAGGGAGTTGAAGCTCAAACAGTAGCGAACGCCTATCAAGCTATCGAACAAGGACTCGAAATTTTGCCCGTAATTAATAAGATAGATTTACCTTCAGCGCGCCCCGACAACGCAAAGCAAGAAATTTCTGATGTCGTAGGGCTTGACGCTTCGGATTCAGTTTTAACGAGTGCCAAGACAGGCGAAGGAGTAAGCGAAATTTTAGAGAAAATCGTTAATGAAGTTCCTGCACCGTCCGGCGATGAGAACGCTCCGCTTCAGGCATTAATTTTTGATTCAGTTTATGATAATTATCGCGGCGTAATTTGTTACGTCCGAGTTGTGAACGGAAAAATTAAAGTAGGTCAAAATATTTTATTTATGGCTAACGGAATTTCTTATCCTGTTAATGAAGTCGGAGTCTTTAAGCCCGGTTTCACGCCCGTTAATGAATTAAAAGCCGGAGAAGTCGGTTATATAACTGCGAGCATTAAAACTTTAGCTGAAGCCGGAGTCGGCGACACGATTACAGACGCTGATAACCCGGCAAGTTCGCCGCTGCCCGGTTATAAAAAAGTTAAAGGCGTTGTTTTCTGCGGTTTTTATCCTGTTGAAAGAGATAACTATCCGCAATTAAGAGACGCTCTCGAAAAATTATGCTTGAATGACTCCGCCGTAACTTACGAGCCTGAAAGTTCAGAAGCCTTAGGATTCGGCTTTAGATGCGGATTTTTAGGCTTGCTTCATATGGACGTCGTTAGAGAAAGACTGCGCGAAGAATACGGCGTCGAACTTGTTGCGACTGCTCCGAATGTTATTTATGAAGTCGTTAAGACAGACGGAGAAGTGATTGAAGCCCATAGACCTTCGGATTTTCCTGATCCGTCTTTGATTCAAGAAATTCGCGAGCCTTTTATAAAACTTTCTGTGTTTATGCCTTCAGAATTTACAGGCCGAGTCATGCAGCTTGTTCAAGACAAACGCGGAACCTATAAATCAATGGACTATTTAACGCCGGAGCGTGTAAGACTTGTTTACGAGATGCCGCTTTCAGAATTTATTGTTGATTTTCACGACAAATTAAAATCTCAGACAAGAGGCTATGCTTCTCTTGATTACGAATTAATAGGACTTAGAGCGAGTGAGTTAGTTCGTGTTGATATTTTAGTGAACGGCGAAGCGGCGGACGCGTTTTCTTTTATCTGTCATAAAGATCAGGCTTATAATCGCGGTCATGCTGTTGTTACGAAACTGAAAGAATTAATCCCGAGTCAATTATTTGAAATTCCGATTCAAGCGTCGATAGGCCGTCGCGTAATTGTCCGCGTTAATGTCAAAGCCTTAAGAAAAGATGTTTTAGCGAAATGCTACGGCGGCGATATTACTCGAAAAAGAAAACTACTCGAAAAACAAAAAGAAGGCAAGAAACGAATGAAACAAATCGGCAAAGTCGCAATCCCTCAAGAAGCTTTCTTAGCCTTCATGCAGGTCGACGGGCAGGAAAAATAAAAACGCCGGACATTTTAGCTTATGTTGCCCGGCTAGTTTTTGTCGCTAGTTTCGTGTAATTAATCTTCGTGAATCACGCTAACAAGATTCAAATCTTTGTCAAGTAAAATTAAATTTGCGACCTTGCCAGCTTGAATACTCCCGTGAGATTTTTCGATCCCTATAGCCCGCGCTGGATTTAATGACGCGCATTTAATGGCGACTTCTAAGGGAACATTCATTTTAGCAACGGAAATGCGAACGCAGTCAAAAAGATTCGTAACGCTTCCGGCTATAGTCTTTTCGTCTTCGAGAGTCGCCAAATTGCCGCGCTTGATGACTTTTAAGCCGCCTAATTCATATTCGCCGTCGGGCATTCCTGTGGCTTCCATCGAATCGCTTATAAAAATAACGCGGTCAGAGCCAAAAATCTTTATAGTATTTCTAACAACAGCGGGGTGAATATGGACTCCGTCGCAAATTAATTCGACGCTAACATTTTCATTTTCGAGAGCAGCGATAATCGGGCCAGGATTTCTATGGCTAATTCCTAGCATAGCATTGAACATGTGAGTAACTTGACTTACGCCTGAGGCAAAAGCTCGTGTTGCGGTGTCATAGTCGCAAGTTGTGTGAGCAAGTGTCAATCGAGTTAAATTTTTTGCTTCGTTGATAAAATCAAATGCTCCTTCGACTTCGGGAGCAATCGCGGCAATTTTTATTAAATTTCCCGAAGTATTTTGCAAACGGTCTAACAACTTTATATCGGGATTTGCAACATAAGCAGGATTTTGAGCACCGACCCTATTTTTAGAGATAAAGGGCCCTTCGAGATAAATTCCAGCAAGTCCGGAAAAATTTTTCGCAGCTCTCGTTATTGAAATTAATTTTTCTTCAGGAAGAGTCATTGTCGCCGGGCAAATAGTAGTAACACCGACTGAGTTTTCATAATCTAAAATTTTTTTGAAAGCCTTGTGAGTTCCTTCGCAAAAGTCATGACCTGCGCAGCCGTGAAAATGAATATCGATAAGTCCCGGAACAACATAAAAATTTTCAGCGTCAATTATTTCAGCGTTGCTTGGCTCATAGTCGACGATAAGACCATTTGAAATTTTTAGATCGCCGCGATGAAATTCAAAATCTTGATTTAAGATTATTGCGTTTTTAATTATGTAATTTTTCATGATAAATTCTTGCTTCAAGCGATTTTAATTCCGACGTCTCAAAAATTCTTTCGCTCGATAAAATTAAATTTCTTTTTGCGATTTCGTCAGGTATTTTCACGGGATTAAGCGAAAAATTTACAACAGTCGTAAGTTTTTCGTTATTCAAAGAACGTTCAAAGGCAAAAAATTCTTCGCTGTCTGAAAAAATTTCACGATAATCTCCGAAAATTAAAGATTTATAAACTTTTCTAAGTTCGCTTAACTTTCTGTAAAACGCAAGCACTGAGTCTGAATCTCTTTCTTCAAGTTCAGCGTTGATAAATTTATAATTTTCATTCACGGGCAGCCAAGTTTTAATGCCTTCGTGCGAAAATCCTGCATTAGCTTTGTCATTCCATTGCATAGGCGTGCGGGCATTGTCTCTGCTGAAATAACGAATAAATTTCATTGCTTCGTCAGGCGTAAAACCTTCGCTTAAAGCGATTTCGTATTGACCATGAGAAGAAATATCGTCGTAATTTTTTATATCATTCCATGAGACGTTAGTCATTCCAAGTTCTTGGCCTTGATAAATAAAAGGAGTTCCGCGCAAAGTCATTAAGACCGTCGCAAGAGCCTTTGCAGCCTTTTTAGAGTCCGCGACTATCTTTCCGTCAGGAAGACAGCCTGGAATAAAATGATTTACGCTTCGAGGCTGATCATGATTTTCAAAAAATATAGGATACCAGCCGTTAATTTTTGTAGCGTTTTGACTCGCCGTGAGAGCTTGTTTTAATTCAGTCAATTTCCATTCACGCGGATGGCACCAAATTTCAAAATCATCAAAAGGCAAACTAACATGACTAAATTCAAATAGCATATCAAAGACTCCGTGATCGCCGACCCAGTCTTTGAGGTCTTCGGGTTTGACGCCGTTAGCTTCACCGACAGTGAAAATATCTTTACCTTCAAAAACTTCACGCTTAAATTCTCTCAAAAAATCTAAAATTCCCGGCTGATTTGCTGTCATTAAGTGAATATTAATCGTGCCTTCTTTGCTGTCGGGCTTTCCGTCTAAAAATTCAGCAGGCTTTTTGATATAAGTTATAGCGTCAATCCTGAAACCTCCGACGCCTTTATCAAGCCAAAAATTCGCAGCATCATATAAAGCTCGTCTGACTTCAGGATTCTCCCAATTTAAGTCAGGCTGCTGCTTGGCAAAAGTATGAAGATAATACTGCTGTCTTTCTTCGCACCATGTCCAAGCACTTCCGCCAAAAATTCCGCGCCAATTCGTAGGCTCGCGGCCGTCTTTAGCGTCGCGCCAAATATACCAGTCGGCTTTGGGATTAGTTTTATTTTTCTTTGATTCTTGAAACCAAGCGTGCTGATCCGATGTGTGATTAAAAACTAAATCCATGACGATTTTTATATCACGCTTTTTTGCTTCGGCGATTAACTCGTCAAAATCTTTCATGTTTCCAAATCTTTCATTTATTCCAGTGTAATCTGAAATATCATAGCCGTTATCAATCATAGGCGACGGATAAATCGGAGTCAGCCATATCGCGCCGATGTCAAGGGATTTAAGATAATCGAGTTTACTGATTACGCCTCTAATATCGCCTGTGCCGCTTTTATTAGTCTCAAGAAAACTTTTCGGGTAAACTTGATAAACGGGCTTTTTTTGCCACCATTTTAATTTTAATTCTTCTTTTAACTCTAAGATTCTCATAACGCTTTCATTCAGTCTTTCTTCAGAAATTCGCCCGGATTTTACGGCGTTCAAAACTCCTTCAAACGCTTCTATATAATCATAAGGCATTAAAATAATATCATTTCCTGCCTCAAGAGCTAAAACCGCAGCTTCCGAAGAGCTGTATTCGTTTCTGATAGCTTTCATGTTTATTGCGTCAGTGATGATTATTTTATTAAAGCCTAATTCTTTTCTTAATTTTTCTGTTATAAGCTCGTGAGATAAAGTCGCTGGTCTTCCGTCAATATTTCTCATTGTTATATGCGCTATCATGACCGAGTCGGCCTTGTCTAAATTTTCTTTGAACGGAACTATCTCGGCTTTTAATAATTCGTCCCAAGTTTTATAAACGTTCACGCTGTCCTTATGAGTATCTCCTTTCGTATCGCCGTGCCCCGGAAAATGTTTTAAGCAGCCTGCAATGCCTTGCGAGTGTAAGCCGTCTAAAAATTCGCTGACATTTTTCGCTACGAACTTAGGATTGTTTCCAAAGGCTCTATCTCCGATGACAATATTTTTAGGATTAGTGTTAATATCAGCGACGGGAGCGAAATCGAAATTAAATCCGTAATCTTTCAGATAAGCTCCGATTGTTGTTCCGGCCTCTTGAGATTTTTTGAGCTCGGCGATTTTTTGAACACTCTTAAATTTTTTGACGTTAAATTTTTTTGAGTTAGCTATGTGTGAAATTTTGCCGCCTTCTTCGTCTATTGCGATGAAAGGGAATATCTCGCTTGAATTTTTTAGAGTCTGCGTAAAATTTTTAAGCTGCTTAGGGTCTTGAATGTTTTTTTGAAAAAAAATAAAACCTCCGGCGGGATATTTTTTCAGAGTTTTAAGCATCGTTTTATTTAATGACTTAACTCCTTTAGCCTTGCGATTGTTAATTTCTTCGAGGCTTAAATTTGTATCTAAAGCGTCAGGACGAATTATAAAAAGCTGACCGACTTTTTCTCTAAGCGTCATAGAGCTTAGAGTTTCAGACGGACTTGCGAATGACGTTGACGAAAATAAAAACATAAAAATAAAAATAGCTAAAAATTTTTTCACGCTAAAAATACCTCCGTAAAATAAAAAAAGAGTCAGGCTTTTTAATTCCTAACTCCTAATTCCTAATTTCTAATTAAAAGAATATTTCTGCTGAACCGTTCTCGTCAAGTTTAACGACACAGCGTAAAGGCTCGACGATCTGATCAGGGAACGAAACGGCGTCAAGTTTGTCGTTATCATCAGTGAGAATATAGAATGTATAGCGGTATTTATCACTGTTTAAGAAATCGTCGCGAAGTTCTTTAATGTCAATTTCGCCGCGTGAAACGTCGCTAATAGGTGCTAAGATTTGCGTCCAAATTTGTTTTTGACGTTCCGGCAGCATATCGATTAAATCTTGCTTGATACCTTGCTCATAACCTCCGCCCGAATGTACAGGAATCTCAGGCTCAAGGGTCGTCTTAGGCGGTTCAGGATTTTTGACCGGCGATTCAATTTCAACTTTCGGTGCAGGATTCGGCTTGGGAATTTCCATAATATCAATGTCGTCATCATTACCACCAACAGGCGCAGGAGCAGGGTCAGGAGCTTGCGTCGGATTTGAGTCTGACGTAATCACTTTTTCAGCTTTGTTTTCGATACGATCAATTATTTTTGATGAAATAGTCTCAGACCCTTGTTCTTTCACGGGCTCTTCGGAAATATTTCCTTTTGTATCTGAAACTTTTTCGCCTGATTTTTTAGGCGGCCGGCCTTTTTTCCGTTTTTCAACTTTGATTTCGACCGTTTCTTTTTTGCCTTCGAGACGCTTAATTAATTCTTCAGCGACTTCTTTATAACATTGCGCGGCCTTTGATTTAGGCGAATATTCAAAAATTGAAAGTCCCATGCTTGAAGCCTCGATTAAGCCGACGCTCTGAGAAATATAACTTTCAAATAAAATATCGCCAAAACTTTTTTTGACCTCATCGAAAATGGTATGAGAGATAGACAGACGCGGATTATAATTTGTCATTAAAATCCCTATAATCTCTAAATTATTTTCGAGTCTATCACGCAAAACTGAAAGAGAATTTTCAAGCAGCTTTAACCCGAAAAGGCTATAAAATCCTCCGTCCATCGGCACTATAATTTTGTCGCAAGCCGCTAAGACATTCCGCGTAAAAATTCCAAGCTGCGGAGGGCTGTCGATAAAAACATAATCATATCTATCCGGCGAAATTTGTTTGAGTGCTTCCCGCAGAAGTAAATCATTCTCAAAAAGCCCGGTTTGATTTAATTCAGCCATAACTAAATTTAACGAACTCGGAATAATATCGACGCCTTCCTTATGTTTCACTATATCGTCCCATTTAGTTTCGTCAGTGAGTAAATCAAAGACTTGCGGGTCTGTAGTTGCAGGAGTAACACCGAAGCCCGCGCTTAAATTGCTTTGAGGATCCATATCAATGACGGCGACTTTTCGGCCTGCCTTAGCTAAAGCAACCGCAATATTTTGACAAGCCGTAGTTTTGCCGACGCCGCCTTTGAGATTGCAAAAACCTAATGTAATCACTTAATTATTCACCTGCTCTTGATTTTTAAGGAACTCTTCAATTTCGGCATTTTTATGAGTTTTAAGACTCTCTCTGTAAAGGTCAAGTGCCTCTTTGACTTTGCCAGCTTTATAGAGGGCGTTAGCTTCTTTAATTTGCTTATTAGCTGCTTCAACGGCGTTATTTTCTTTGACAACATCAAAAAGACGCGCAGCCCATTTCTGAAGCTCAGGGTTCGGAGAAATTTTCAGAGCTTTTCTGTAAAGTTCTAAAGCCTGTTCACCTTTTCCTTCAGCTAAAAGTTCGTCGGCTGATTTTATAATTTTCTGAGCGTCGGCCTTAGTTCCGATCCCGAAATCTTCAGGGCCTCTTAAATTTTCGTCAGGAGCAAGTCCTCTGTTTTTGCTTAGAAGCTGGATTCTTTGACGGGCGTTATCGTTGTCCCAAAGATTGACGCTTTCATGATAACGAGTCAGAGCCTCTTGAAGTCTATTTTTACGTTGAAATTCTTGGCCTTCGCGATATAACGCGCTCGATTGACGTTCGCGCCTTGAAATAACGCTTTGAAGTTCCTCTATATGCTGTCTTAAACTCGGGTCAGGGTTGCTCATAACGCTTGCGACGTAATGATCGTGAGCTTCCTGCAATTTCCCTTCGCGTTCAAGAGTATTGCCTTCATTAGCGTATCTATCAGCATCGGCAATTAATTCGAGACGGTTTTTAATTTTCTGCATTCTGTCAGCGACTGCATCAGACGATAAAATCGCTATGCTTTTTTCATAATATTCGAGAGCTTCTTCATACATGCTTTCATTATCGTAAGCTGAGGCTGTATCTCGGAGCCAGTTAGCATTTTGCTGGCGGAGTCTTTGTTCGTTTACTTTTTCTTCTTCGGCTTTAATTTTTTCGTCGGCGTCATCGAGAGGCCAAACGACTTGAGCAGCACGGAGATTTTTCAAAGCATCGTCAAATTTTTCTTCGGAGTCTAATTTTTCAGCATCATCGCGGAGCTGCTTAGCTTTCGAGAATTTTGAAAAATTAATATTCATTGCCCTTAAACCGTCAGAAATCTCTAAATCTCTCGGAGCAAGAGCCATAGCGCGCGTAGCAAGTTCGACGGCCTCAGCGTAATTTTTATTTTCCCAAAGTTCTTGAGCTTTTTGCCAGCTTTGCCAAGCCTCGCGCTCGTTTGAACTTTCCTCGAACGTTGAAACAGGAACGTTGATATTCACTACGCCTGATCCGCTGCCTAATTTAACGCCGGAAGAGTTGAAAGCCGTTACAGAAATCTCGCTCTCACCGATCGAGCCGCGTTTGATTGAAATTTCGTCTCCGTTGTCTTCAACAATAGCTGTTGCCGCATCGGTTGTCCATTTGAAAGTTGGCTGGCCTTTGAAGTCAGGATCAAAAGTAGCACTAATTTTTACAGGTGAATTTGCGAGCAAAGACTCAGGAGGCAAAACATTATTCGAGCGTTTTTCAGCGTCCCAAAGAGTCAGAGGCTTATCAACGACGACAGCGATATTAATTTGAAATTCTTTAGGCTCAATTAAAGTTTCTGAACTTGAAATCACATTGCCGCCCCTATCAATAAATGAAGCTATAACTCTTATAGGCTCTGTATCGAGCGGCATAAAAGCACACTCAAGACCTCCGGCCCTAAGCGAAATTCTATCCGGCGTCTTGCCCGTCGTAGGACTTACTGACCATTCAACTGAACCTCCATTAGGAATTTGAGAAGTCTCAACAGATAAAATAACCTGCTCGCCGACGTGAGCTTCACCGTTCATAATAATCGGAGAGGCTGCGAACGATACAGACGCAAAAGAAATTACCGCTAAAATTAAAGCCGTGCGAAAAATTTTTATGTGCATGAAAGGCATGAAAAAAGATTCCTCCTTCAAAATTTTTAGCAAAAATCATGAAATCTATTTATAAATTATGTTAATTATACATTGAAAAATTTTGCTGTGTTGCTAAAAAACAGACCCCGCTTTTACGCGGAGTCTGCCAATCAACAATAAGTATAAAATTTCTAATTACGGCAACGGATAATGATCCCAAATCGGAATCCCTAAGAAAACACCGGCCTTCCATTCTTCTGAACCGTATATCAAGGCTAATTTGACGTCAACTAAATTATTCGGGAAGTTCACTGCGAGGCCGACCTCCCAAGGAGCATCGACTTTGTGCCATTCTTTATCCATAGCATAACCCCAGCTTGCGAAAACTTCTCCGGCGATGACGCCTAACGCACTGCGGGATAAAATTTTTCTGACGGCTACGTTTGCCCAGCCCATTCGTTCAGCTTCGATAGGATTTCGAGCGACAGAATATAATTCTTCGGCAGCTCCTAAATAAACGGCGTGGCTTCGTTTGTTCATGTCGCCTTCTGCAAAGCCTAATCTTAAATAAACGCGCCAAGCGTCAGAAACTTCGAGAGGCTTGAAATAATTTATCCTATAAATTATTTCGTCAAAGTCAGGCCACCAAGCGTTAATTCGCCACGAATATCCCTTTGTAGGATCGCCGGGAATGTCGAGAGTGTCATATTCTGCTGAGAAAGTTAAACCGCCGGAATCTGTCGTGTCTTTATCCGAAATAGAATCGCCGTTAACATGTTCGTAAGCGTAGCCTATCCCGACGTTGACATCGCCCCAAGTAAATAAACGGCTTGCACCGACTGCATATCTGTCCCAATCTGTGCCCGCTGGCTGCCAGTTTTGCATGGAAAAATTAATCTGCCAAGCGTTCATAGGCTGAGGTGCGGTCTGATAAGAAAGATCAAGCCCGGCTTTCTCGCCGAGTTTTACAACGCCGATTAAAGAATCATATTCTGAGAAAATTCCGCGAGCTTCGCCTTTCAGATATAGCCATCTATTCTTATGCAAATTAGTTGTGTATCCAGAAATTCCGAATTTCAATTCCGGCGATTGCCTGACGTCAATTCTAACTAAGACATCACCTGAGTCAGTGCGGCCAAGCTGATAATCGGCAAGCTCAATACCCGGAGCTGCGGATAATTTTTCCATTTGCTCATCGATTTTTTTTGTATCAACTTCGCGTCCGACCCAAACTAACATTTTTTTGCGGACTAATTCAGACATTTTAGGCGGCAGTCCGTGAACTTCAATAGCACCGACAATATTAGTCAAATTTCTGTTCTGTTCGAGAGTGAATAATGCCGGGCCGGTTTCTGAAAGTGCTTTAATCTCATCAATTTTCGCCATAGCTGCTTCGCGGCCTAATTTAATAATTGCTTCAGGGTCGCCCGTGTCTAACATTCCAAGCCCTGAGACTTGAGGTCTTAATAAAACGTCAGCGGCTTTTTTTTCTTCGTCTGTGGTCTTGCGCATCAAAATAGTCAATGCTTGGCTGATTACTTCAACATAAGAGCCTACCGGAGTAGTAGCAAGTTCGTCAGAAATATCGACAGCAACTATAGGAAGTCCTGGGAATAATTCTTGAGCCGTATAGACAGGCAAATTTGAAACTACACCGCCATCAACTAATAAATGATTATCAATTTGCCAAGGCTCGAATAACATCGGGATTGACATTGAAGCACGCATAGCCGCCGCTAAGTTGCCGCTTTTTAACACGACTTTTTCACCTGTATTAATATCCGTCGCAACGGCAGCATATGGGATCGGAAGATGATAAAAATCTGTTTCAGTAACGTGCCGCATTAATTGCGAAAAATATTCGTAAAGTTTATCACCCGTCAACAATCCTTTAGGGCCGCGCTGACCTTCGCTTTTTTTATAAGTGAAAGCCGGAATAGTATTAGTTTTTGCGCGTCTGTCGTTGCCGGTAAAAACAAACATCGGCCCGGTATTTTCTGATAATAACGTCGGCAAATCTAATTTTTTCAAAATTTCGTGCATATCTTGAGTAGAATAACCGCTTGCTCTTAAAGCTCCCATTAATGCTCCCATGCTTGTTCCGACGATGCCTAAAACTTCAACGCCGTTTTCTTCGAGAGCTTCAATAACGCCTAAATGAGCAAAGCCTTTAGTGCCGCCGCCTGATAAGACTAAGACAACGCCGGCTTCAGTCTGGATAGGATTAAAAACAAAAATTAACGCTGTAAGGACAGCGCAAAAAATTTTTTTCATAATAATTTTAGTGAAGAACAAGGAGTAAGGAAATTTTATAATTACTTCCTAACTCCTACTTGTTTTTCTTATTCAATCTTGAATGATAAGACCAACGAAAGATTCCCGTTAGGTTCTAACACAAACGGAAGCGTAAAACTCTTCATATCGTTAGTTTCGCGGGCAACGTTACTGATATTGTCCCCGAAAATAATTTGAGGCGGCGTTACGTCAACTGTTCCAAGTGCGCTTTGAACGAGAGCGCGCCCGCCGATCATGTTAGAAAGTTCGCCGATAACGCTCATAGAAACGTCGTTGCCAATCTCAGGCAAAATCATTCCGCCCGACATAGCACTAATTATGTTAGCGAATCCATCCCTATCTAACATTATATTAACTGTTCCTCGTGAGCCTGCGCCTACGACACCGATTATCGCAACTGTGCAGATATTGCTGACTTTCACGCCTTGGGCGACTTTCGCTTTGTCGAGGGTGATATTAAGCCCCACCTCTCGCCCCACTGAAAGAACAGCCGACGCAAAACTGTTCACAAGAGCGACAAGTTTATCCATACCGGCCATTTAATTTAATCTCCCTCCTGAAAATTTTTATATCTTCTTAAATTGAATTTGCCGCCTATTATAGCATTAAAAAAGCAGTTAGAAATTAAAAATTAACTCTCCGGCTTTCACGTCGACATTAATTTTTGCTTTCTCTCGAATACCTCCGGCAATTAAAGCGCGTGCTAATTTCGTTTCGACGTTGTGAGTTATATAACGCTTCAACGGCCTTGCACCGTAAACAGGATCATAACCTGACTCGGCGATAAAGCTCAAAGCCTCGTCCGTGAAATTTAATTCGATTTGTTTATCTGCAAGTCTTTCAGATAAATGACCGAGCAAAATTTTCACGATTTCTTTCACTTCTTCTTGGGTTAAAGGCTTGAAGAAAACTATGTCATCAACTCTATTCAAAAATTCCGGCCTGAAATGTTCTCTTAAAGCCTGCATGACTTCTTCACGAGCCGATAGAGAAATAATCCCGCCGACTATACCGTCAAGCAAAGCCTGAGAGCCGATATTACTCGTCATAATTATTACGGTGTTCTTAAAATCAACAACGCGGCCATGAGAATCCGTAACTCGTCCGTCGTCAAGAATCTGCAGCAAAATATTAAAAACATCAGCGTGAGCTTTTTCAATTTCGTCGAACAAAATAACGCTGTAGGGTCTGCGCCTGACTGCTTCAGTTAACTGTCCGCCCTCATCATAGCCTACGTAGCCGGGAGGTGCTCCGACTAAACGCGACACTGAATGTTTCTCCATATATTCGCTCATGTCGATACGAATTAAATTTTCCTCGCTGTCAAATAATGCCTCAGCTAAAGTTCGTGCAAGTTCAGTCTTTCCGACTCCTGTAGGCCCTAAGAAAATAAATGAACCTATCGGGCGTTTAGGGTCTTTAATGCCGCTGCGAGCGCGCAATACGGCATCAGCAACAAGATTAACGGCTTCGTCTTGGCCTACGACTCTTTTATGTAAAATTTCGTCAAGTTTCAATAATTTTTCGCGTTCACCTTCTAAAAGTCTTGTAACGGGAATCCCTGTCCATTTGCTTACTATATCGGCGATTTCGTCTTCTGTAACTTCTTCGCGGAGTAATTTTTTCTCGTCATGATTTTGCGCTTGAGTTTCTTCTTTGACTTTTTCTTTAGCGACTAAAACTTTTTCGAGTTCAGCTAATTTTCCGTAACGAAGTTCTGCGGCTTTGCTCAAGTCATAATTTCGTTCAGCTTTTTCGATTTCAGCTTTGATATTATCAATCTGAGATTTCAAATCACGAACACCCGCTATAGCCTGTTTTTCTGATTCGTATTGAGCGCGCAGGGCGTCAGCTTCGGCTTTAGCTTCCTGTAACTCTTTTTGAAGGACGGCTAATCTTTCTTTGCTTGCGTCGTCTTCTTCGTGCTTCAAAGCTGCTTCTTCGATTTCAAGCTGTAAAACTTTTCTTGACGCTGTGTCAAGTTCCGTAGGCTGAGAATCAATTTCTGTTCTGAGCATAGCGCAGGCTTCGTCGACTAAATCAATAGCTTTATCCGGCAAAAATCTGTCAGTTATGTATCTGTTGGAAAGTACAGCCGCCGCAACGAGAGCATTATCACGGATTACGACGCCGTGATGAATTTGCAATTTTTCGCTGATGCCTCGTAAAATCGAAATCGTATCTTCAACTGAAGGCTGCTCGACGTCAACGGGCTGAAATCTTCTAGCCAATGCCGCATCTTTTTCGATATATTTTCTATATTCGTCGACGGTTGTCGCTCCGATGCAATGCAGTTCGCCTCTTGCAAGCATGGGCTTTAACATGTTACCGGCGTCAACGGCACCTTCAGCGGCTCCTGCGCCTACGATAGTGTGAAGTTCGTCGATGAATAATAAAATTCTTCCGTCAGAATTTTTAATTTCGTTGAGGACAGCTTTCAATCTTTCTTCAAATTCTCCGCGATATTTAGCTCCTGCAACGAGCGAGCCCATATCGAGAGCGAAAACAGTTCTATCTTTCAGGCCTTCAGGGACGTCGCCGCGAACAATTCTTTGAGCAAGTCCTTCAACTATTGCAGTTTTACCGACGCCCGGGTCGCCGATTAAGACGGGATTATTTTTAGTTTTTCTTGATAAAATTCTAATAACTCGTCTAATTTCGTCATCACGTCCGATAACGGGGTCTAATTTTCCGTTTCGAGCAGCTTGAACTAAATCGCGTCCGTATTTTTCGAGAGCTTCGTAAGTTGCTTCGGGGTCGGCACTTTGAACGCGCTGAGAGCCTCGAACTTCGGTTAAGACTTTCAAAAATTTTTCTTCAGTAATTCCAAATTCTTTTAGAGTTTTCGAGACGCCGATTAAAGCCATAAATAAATGTTCAACTGAGATATATTCGTCTTTAAGATTTTTAGCAAACTCTGAGGCTTTAGTGAAAACATTTTCGAGCCTGTTAGTGATGTAAATTTTTCCTTGTTCGACGCCGCTGCCTGTAACTCGCGGAATTTTAGCAAGCTCATCTTCAACGTATTTTTTAAGAATTTCTATATTAATATCCATTCTCTTTAATAATTGAGTGATTAAGCCTTCACCATCGCTGACGAGAGCAAATAATAAATGTTCAGCATCGACCTGTTGATGATTATATTCTGAAGCTGTCGCCTGAGCCGACGCTAATGCTTCCTGACTTTTTCGAGTTAATTTATTCATATCCATAATTAAAATTCACTTCCTTAAAAAAAATTTATTTTTTCTCTTTAACTAAACTTGACGAATTATAGAATGACTTAAAAATTTTGCAAGAGGAATTTTTAATATAATAATGGCGAAAGAAAATAATATAAGGAGGTTTGTTTCGTGAAAAAATTTTTGTGTTTTCTTTTGATTTTTATGCTTTCTGTGCCTGTTTATGCGGCAGAACAGGAATGGATACGATATGTCAATGAACGCTTCGGCTACGGTGTCGAATATCCGGCTTTATTTTCAAAACGCAATGAGTCAGCAAACGGCGACGGAGTCTGGCTGAAGTCCAATAACGGGAAATACGCTCTAACTCTGTCAGGCGGCTATAATGTTTTAATGCAGGATGGACATGCCATGATAGAAGCAATGGATGTCAAAGACGTTATTAAAAAAGAAAGCGGCTCAACTTGGTTTCGCTTAATTCGCCGCGACAAGGGTCAAATTATTCACTCGTACGGGATCGTAAATGAAGATGCTTGGACTTCTTTCACTTTTGCTTATCCTAAAGGAAAAGACTTTGATGTTATAATTAAGCATATGGAAAAAACTTTGAGTCTCGGCGAAGATGATTGAGATTTAGAATAAAATTTTTTCAGAGTAAAAATTACTTCTGAAAATTTGCGTTTTTATACGATTCATGGAAAATTTCTCGCAAAAAAACTCGCGGGAAATTATTTTTATTACTACATTTATTACTACAAAATCTTAATTTTTAACACTCATTATCATGGTTTATAAATTTGTAATAGAGAATTTTTTGATTCGTGTTTAAGCTCACAAAAAAATGTTATAGAAAATATGTGCTTAAAGTTTACCATCGAAATATAAAATTAGATTTTAGATTTAATGCGTAATATAATCGCTGTGAAAAATTTTTAGGGAGATAAATAAATTGACAGTTCCAATTTTAGATTTAAGACGTTCATTCAAAGAAGTTAAAGGCGAAGTTTTTGACGCTTTAGAGAGAATTTTTGAAAATCAAAGTTTCATACTCGGATCAGAAGTTAGTAATTTTGAAAGACACTGCGAAAAGTATTTGGAGCTTCCAGATGGTTCAGCTGTGGGCTGCGCTTCAGGTACTGACGCTTTGTTATTGGCTTTAATGGCAGCTGACGTTCACGAAGGCGATGAAGTAATAACGACTCCGTTCACGTTTTTTGCGACTTCAGGAGCTATAGCGAGGCTTGGAGCTAAGCCAGTTTTCGTTGATGTTGAACCTGACACCTATAATATTAACCTTGAGCGGGTCGTGAGCAAAATTAATTCAAAAACAAAAGTTTTTCTTCCAGTTCATTTATTCGGTCAAATGTGCGCACTCGAAAAAGTTAAAAGGCTTTTTGCTGAGAAAAATGTAAAAATTATCGAGGACGCTGCTCAGGCATTCGGCTCATCAAGGCTCGTAAATGGCAAAATCGAACGAGCAGGAACAGTCGGGGATATTGGCTGCTATTCATTCTTTCCGACAAAAAATTTGGGCGGCTGCGGCGACGGCGGCATGGTAGTAACGGGCGACTCTAAAACTGCAGAGAGATTAAGACGTCTTAGAGTTCACGGCTCAGGCACGACATATTTTCACGACGAAATCGGAATAAACAGTAGGCTCGATGCTATTCAAGCTGCGATTCTTGACATCAAGTTAAAATATTTAGAGTCATGGAACGAAGAGCGAATCAAGATAGCCGATTACTATAAATTATTATTCAAGGCCAGCGGGCTGCGGGAATTTATAACGCCGCCGGAAGTTTTAGAGGGCAGCAGACACATCTATCATCAGTATGTCGTCAGAGTAAAATCTCAACGCGACGAATTAATGAATTTCATGAACGAAAACGGCTTCAGTGTCCGGGTTTACTATCCGTTGTCCTTGCATTTACAGCCTTGCTTCAAGTATCTTGGATATAAGGAAGGAGACTTCCCTGTCAGCGAGAAATTAACACGTGAAGTTTTAGCATTGCCTGTGTTTCCAGGACTTGAACAAAACGAACAGGAAGCTATCATCTACTGCATGAAAAAATTTTTTCGTGTGTAGAAAATCTGCTCCGCTAACTAAGAAATAGCATTTTGCTATAATCCTTAGAGAAAGTGGATACCCCTGCTTCTATAAGCTGGGGTAGTTCACTTTTTAGAAAAAATTTTTATAAAAAATTCCCCTCCGGGCCTTTCATGGCCGACAGAAGGGAAAAACTAAAAAATTTTTAATTAATTGCTGCTTCCGAAAAGATCTTCAAAGATAGTTTTGATGATTCCATTGCTCGTTACATTGGTAATAATACCGTTGTTCGTGAGAAGGTCAGCAAGCTGCTGAATCATCGGGGCTACACTGCCTGCGAGAGTTCTAATTTTCTGCAAATCTTCCTGGTTAGCTATATCCCTTACCAGTTCAACTTCGTCAGAACCGACAAACTGCAAGCCGAAGCGAACGTGATTATATCCGCCTATTTTCCCGGCCGTAGCTCTTACATCTGCATTTTTCTCTGAACTCTTGTTAAGGTAAACAGCAAGTCCGGCATTTGATAAAAGTTTATTGATTTCTGCGGCATCGCTTTCAACTTCTTCAGGTGTTATATCAGAATCAGCGCGGGTAACGTAATAGGTCATAAGATTTACTAAATTAAGCGGGCTGTTCTGAGCAAGTCTTATTTTATCCGCAATGTTCAAATCTAATGCTTTCAGGCTTGCCGCTGTAGGTGTTGAAGACGCAGCAGTAGCTGTAAGGTCTGTTCCTGCGTTCATTGTTAAAATATTGCTTCCTGTAGTTCGGTACATTTTTAAGTTGCTGACATTGCTTATAGCATTAGTACCGGTAGACGTTGTATTACGCTCAAGTTCAATTTTAACATTGTAATCTTTGCCGGAAGCCTGAGGATAAAGCGTTAAATCAAATTTTGCTGTATGCGGAGTCTGTGCATAAACCGGCGCGCCTGTAGTGTCGGGGGTTACACCAGTTACACCGGGATAAGAGATTTTAATCGTGCCTTTTAATAAAGTCTCGTCGTCATACTTGACGTCGATAGTAGCGTCAGAATACGAATAAATTAATACGAGATAATTGTGATCTGCGCCATCAAATGCTTGGAGCTGCTTATCGAAGAGTTTGTTAAGAAGCTGGGTCGATGCAATGAAAGCCTGCCAATATCCTGTTGTTGAATTAGGTGTTACAGTGAGTTTCGTTGTATGATCGCCGCTTATGACTGTGAGCTGGAAATCGACTGTGCCGACTTGAAAATCTGAAGCTGCCACGACACCATCTTTAGCTGTGATATGTCTGTTTGCCCAAGTTTTGACGTATACAATCTTGTCAAATGAAGGATTGTCTTGCAAATCTACAACTTTAATATCGCTGGCCGAAAAAGTTTTTCCGATAGCCCTGTTCATAATAGTCGCGTCATTAGGATCGGTTATTAAGTACTGTCTGACGATAGCTTCAATGGCATTGACGACTTTTCTATCGTTAAAAGCATCATTAGCAATTTTTTGAAGATCATCCGCAACATCGCCTACTGCTGCGACAAACTGATCGCTGTTGTTTGCTGCTATAGGGTTATCTGAGTGACTACTGCCGCACCCCCCCCCAAGAATCGTTACGCAAAATACAAATAAAAGAGCAAATAAAATATTGTATTTTTTCATAAAAAGTTCTCCTTTTATAGAAATTTTTTCAAGAAGCGAATTTCTTGAAAATTATTTATTGATTATATAATTAATTCTATATTTTTTCACTTTGTGGGCTATAAAGCCGGATTAATCGGTGCGGCAATGTCCGTGAGAGAGTTTGCTATAATTCTTAAAGAATATATAAAGAGGAGCTAAAAATTTTTTTTCATGGATAACAATAACATTACTAACACAGCCTCGAATTACGGAGCTGAAAGTATAAAAGTCTTAGAAGGTCTCGAAGCAGTCAGAAAACGTCCAGGAATGTATATCGGCGACACAAGCACTCGCGGACTTCATCATTTAGTTTATGAAGTCGTTGATAACTCCGTTGACGAAGCTATGGCCGGCTTTTGCGACGAAATTAAAATTACTATTCACACAGACGAGAGCATCAGCGTTCAAGATAACGGGCGCGGCATTCCTACAGACCCTCACCCTTACAACGGCAGGCCGACAAGCGAAGTCGTTTTGACGGTCTTACATGCGGGCGGAAAATTCGGCAACGGAGCTTATAAAGTTTCCGGCGGTCTTCACGGCGTTGGCGTCAGCGTCGTCAATGCTTTATCAGAATGGCTCGTCGTTACGATTGCTAGAGACGGTGTCGAAAAAACTCAAAGATTCGAGCGCGGCGTTCCTGTTACAGATTTATCCGAAGGAGTACCGGCTGATTGGCGGGGAACTCGAATTGAATATTTGCCAGACAAAGAAATTTTTGAAGACGTTCATCACTCTTTAGACACGTTAAAGAGCCGTTTCAAAGAATTAGCTTTCTTAAATCCTGGCTTAAAAATTTCTGTTCTTGACGAACGCACAAATGAAAGCCGCGAATATTTATTCAAAGGCGGCATCGGAGCTTTTGTAAAATATATAGACCGCGACAGAATGCCTTTGTTTGAAAATCCTGTAGTCTTGTCAGGAACTCGCGACAATATTTCAATAGATGTAGGCTTTCAATATAACGACAGCTATCAAGACCATATTTATACTTACGCGAATTTGATTCACACGATTGAAGGCGGAACTCACTTAGTCGGACTTAGAACAGCTTTAACTCGTGCCATTAACGAGGCCGCAAGAAGTGCTAAAGTCTTAAGAGATAAAGAAGAAAATCTCTCAGGCGACGACTTGAAAGAAGGCTTGACTTGCGTCTTATCCGTCAGGCTTGGTGAACCTCAATTTGAAGGGCAAACTAAAACAAAATTAGGAAATAGTGAAGTTCGAGGCGCAGTCGATTCACTTGTTTATGAAGGCTTAATGTCAACGTTTGAAGATAGACCCGAAATCATTAAGCCTATAGTTGAGAAAGCCATCAAAGCCAGAAGAGCAAGAGAGGCCGCTAAAAGAGCTCGTGAATTAGTCCGTAAAGGCGCAATGTCAGGCCTAAGTCTTCCCGGAAAATTAGCAGATTGTTCATCGAAACATGCTGAAGATACGGAGCTTTACATAGTCGAAGGAGACTCCGCAGGCGGCTCGGCTAAACAAGGACGCGATAGAACTTTCCAGGCTATTTTGCCGTTACGCGGAAAAATTTTGAACGTTGAGAAAGCTCACATGGATAAGATGTTAGCTAACCGCGAAATTCAAACTATAATCACGGCTCTTGGCTGCGGTATCGGCAACGAATTTGACGCTACAAAACTCCGCTATCATAAAATTATTATTATGACGGATGCCGATGTCGACGGAGCTCACATAAGCACGCTTTTATTAACGTTCTTTTATAGACACATGCCGGAACTTTTGGCTCAGGGATATTTATATTTAGCTCAACCGCCGCTGTATAGAGTTGCATTCGGTAAGACAGTAAATTATTGTTACACTGACCGCGAATTAAGGCAGCATGTCGACAGCGCACCTGATCCTGCAAAAGTCAGCGTTCAGCGTTATAAAGGTCTTGGCGAAATGAACCCTGAGCAACTTTGGGACACAACAATGAATCCTGAAAATCGAATACTAAAGAAAGTCGAGCTTGATGATAATTTCTTGGCCGACGAGTATTTTGATATTTTAATGGGCGATAAAGTCGAACCTCGACGAGAATTTATAATCGCAAACGCTCACGAGGTTAAAAACTTAGACGTCTAAAAAGCAGTTATAAAAAGCATTCCTAATTTCTCATTAAAAATTTGAATAAAGCGCAGTTTTCACGTAAAATTTTCCTAAGTCATTAATCAATTTCAAAATTTATAAAATTAAAATTCAAAGGAGGCTTTTTTATGGCCGGTAGTATAAGACACGGAGTTTCACCGCTGACCGACTACGATATATTCCTGTTCAAACAGGGAACGCACTATCATCTTTATGAGAAGATGGGCGCGCAAAAATTTACCGACCCCGCAGACAACACCGAAGGCATAGCGTTTTCAGTTTGGGCTCCGAACGCTCAGGAAGTCAGCGTCGTTGGAAATTTCAACGGCTGGGATCCCGGTGCACATCCTTTAGCAGCTCGTTGGGACGGCTCAGGAATTTGGGAAGGCTTCGTACCCGGACTCGAAAAATGGGAGCTCTATAAATTTCACATCAAAAATTCTCACGGCGAATATAAAGACAAAATGGATCCGTTCTCACGCGCCTTTGAACTTCCTCCGAGAACATCATCAATAGCTCATTGGCCCGAATATGAATGGCATGACGGCGAATGGCTTGCTCATCGCGGCGAAGCTATGAACATGTCCGCGCCTTTAAGCGTCTATGAAGTCCATTTAGGCTCTTGGCGAAGACATTGGGACGACGGACTCTCGCTTTCATATCGCGAAATGGCCGAAGAATTGCCGGGCTACTGCGAAGATATGGGCTTCAACGCCGTTGAATTTTTGCCCGTCATGGAACACCCGTTCTATGGCTCATGGGGCTATCAGACTTTAGGATATTTTGCCCCGACAGCGCGCTATGGAACTCCGGAAGATTTTATGTATCTTGTTGACGAGCTGCATAAAAGAAACATCGCGGTTATTTTAGATTTCGTCCCGAGCCACTTCCCGACTGATGATTTCGGCCTTGCCCGTTACGACGGTACAGCGTTATACGAACATGAAGATCCGCGCAAGGGCTATCACCCTGATTGGGGCAGCTATATTTTCAATTATGGACGCAACGAAGTCCGAAGCTATTTGATTTCGTCGGCGGCATTCTGGATTGATCAGTATCACGCTGACGGTTTAAGAATTGATGCTGTTGCTTCAATGCTCTATCTTGATTATTCAAGACGCGACGGCGAATGGGTGCCGAATATTTACGGAGGCCGTGAAAATCTTGAGGCTATCTCATTGCTCCGCGACATGAACAGCGAACTCTACGGACGTTTCGGAACTATCCAAACAATCGCAGAAGAAAGCACCGACTGGCCGATGGTAACTCGCCCTGTATTTTTAGGCGGCTTAGGCTTCGGAATGAAATGGAACATGGGCTGGATGCACGACACGTTAGAGTATATGAGCCTTGATGCTGTTTACAGAGCTTGGCATCAGAATCAATTAACATTCAGCATTTGGTATGCCTTCAGCGAAAATTTCATGCTTCCTTTATCTCATGATGAGGTTGTTCACGGAAAAGGCTCGCTCATTAATAAAATGTCAGGCGACTGGTGGCAGAAACGCGCTAACTTAAGACTTCTCTACGGTTACATGTGGGCGCATCCCGGTAAAAAATTATTGTTCATGGGCAGCGAATTTGCTCAAGGTCTCGAATGGAATCACGACTCGGCTTGCGAATGGCATTTACTGCAAAAAGACGAATTCAAAGGGATTCAAAATTGGGTTCGCGACTTGAATCATGCTCTGAAAACATATAAGCCGCTTCATGAGCTTGATTTTTCAAATGACGGCTTCAGGTGGGTTGACTGCTCCGACTGGCACGACAGCGTTATCGTTTGGTGGCGCAAAGGCAAGAGCGACGAAGAGTATATTTTATGCGCCGCGAACTTCACGCCCGTTCCGAGATTCGGCTATAGAGTCGGCGTTCCTCGCATGGGATTCTGGAAAGAAATTCTAAACAGCGACTCGACTCAATACGGCGGAAGCGGAATAGGCAACTGTGGCGGAATGGAATCAGAAGCCGTCGAGTGTCATAATCTTCCGTACTCGTTGCAGTTAAGTTTACCGCCTCTTGGAATAGTTATGTTCCACTACAACACGCGAAACGAAATCGAGGCATAAATTAAATAAAAGCTAAGAATTTAGGAGTGAGGCTTAATGGTCTTGCTCCTTGATTTTTATTGTTTTATTTATCGTGTGCGCCTTCGGTATAGACCTCCGCCATAAGAAGTATGTTTAGGGGAAGGTTTGACTTCGGGCTCTCTTGTTTGAATTAGAGTTTTTTTAATCCTCATTTTGTTAAGTTCAAGTGAAAGTTCGTCGGCTAATTTTTGTCTGCGCTCCTTGCCGCTTTGGTTATAAACTTGAATATCGCGCTCAAAGAAACCCAATTCATATAGAAGCACGACGCTGCGGGTATCTACCCCTAGTTCTTTGGCAAGCTGTTCGGGCGTGAAATCATCAGGGAGACCATGATCTCTAATGTATTTATGAATTCCTGATTTGTCGTAAATTTCTTCAAGGTCTATGTAACATTTTCTGCAGAGGTTTCGCTTCATTGACATGAAGTTATCGCTAAGAACTTTCCCGCAGTACCTACACTTGAACAATCCCAAAATCGTCCACCTCCTTTCTTTTTCTTTTTTCTTTTATGAAAATAAAAATAAAAAATTAAATTTAAGAGTTAAAAATGAATATTAAGTGTTATATATTATAACCTCTCGGCAATTTTACTCATGAAAATTATCAAAAAATTTCTCCGAGCTTGTTATATAATTTCAAGCTAAGATTATATAAAAAATTTTTTGAAGGCTGTGAAACTCATTGAATAAATCAACAAAAAGAATAATTCTTGCCATTTCTTTAGTTTTCATAATTACTGGAAGCTCTCTTGCTGCGCCTGAGAGCGAATACACTCAGGGAGATGTTGTTGTCGTCTTGAAGCAAAAAATTCAAGAGGAAGGCCAAGTAGCTTTATCTGCTGTGTCAGTTGCCCAATCTTTTGCAACCGTTGCAGAAGCCGAAGTCAAAGAAACTTATGAGGAAATTTCAAACTCCAAGAGCGGTGTTTTCGCCCTGCTTCATTCTGACAAGATGGACGCCGAAGAATTTGCTGAAGAATTGAGAAGCAATCCCGATGTCTTAGCTGCAATGCCGAACTATACGGTTCGACTTGCTGCGCTTCCTAATGAGAGCGAAGGCTATTTCAATCAGCAAAATTGTTGGGGAATGTACGCCGTCGACGCTCCTACAGCTTGGGACACAAGCACCGGCAGCAATAGTGTTTACGTTGCCGTTATTGACTCAGGTGTTGATTATACTAATCCTGATATAGAGCCGAATTACAGCGCATATTATTCAGAGCAATATTCGTCGCAGAAAGACATAAACGGACATGGAACTCACGTTGCAGGAATAATCGGAGCTAAGGGTAATAACGGATTAGGTTTAGTCGGCGTCAACTGGGACGTTAATTTAATAGCTGTGAACGCTTTACCAAGCGGCAAGGGCGGAATTTCTGACGTAATAAAAGCGTTGAATTTCGTTACAGGATTAATTAAAGACGGCGTTAATATCAAAGCCGTTAATCTTTCAATAGAAGTTTATATTAATCTCAAGCCTACGTATTCAAATCTCCAGAATAATCCGTTTTGGAGGGCATTTAAGGCCTTAGATGACTTAAACCAAGCCGTAATTGTCGTAGCTGCGGGCAATAATGGAATAAATATCGGCGAATATAGTTCGAGTTCAGGCGGTTACGTTTATCCTGCGTCGTTCACAAATTTGAATAATATGATTTCAGTCGCAGCGTTAAATCAAGGTTCACAGATTGCTTCTTTCAGCAACAAGGGTGCTGATGTTGCTGCCCCCGGTTCTGCTATTTTGAGTACTTATCTGCAGTCTAATACGTCATACGTTCAAGACGACGGAGTGAGCCTTCGTGCTATAAATGGAACGTCAATGGCTGCACCGTTCGTAGCTGGTGCTGCTGCGTTATTAGCTTCGATTAACCCGAATTTGACGGCGTATCAAATTAAAAATATTTTAATCAGTGGTAATTCTTATTCTGTGTCGACAGCGGCATCGGGAGAAAAGATTTTTAATCTGAGCGAGGAAATAACTTATTACAATAATAACAAGTCTAAAATTATAGCTTTAACGCCTTCTGCCGCAGAGACGACGGAAGATAATGATAATAACAGCAACGACAATGATAACGATGATAGTAATTCAGGCGACAACGGCGGCGGCGGTGGATGTAATGGATTTATAACTGGAATTTTCGCAGCCATGATTTTCCTTCCATCACTGGTGCTCAGAAAAAAATCAAATTAACTGTTCAGCAAATATCCCTCCTGTTGTATTAGGGGGGATTAATTTTTATTAAAATTATTAAACACAAGTGCGCGGTCGCCTCTAAAATCTAAAAAATGATAAAA
>JAFVEW010000174.1 GCA_017475805.1 Synergistaceae bacterium
CGAGTTCGTTTTCGTTATAAATTTTATTCAGAGCTTCGAGCCATTTAGGCTGTTGCAAATTCATACGTTCAGGAAAAATTTTATAACTCTCTAAAATTTCGCTGAAAGGAAACACCGGCGAAAGTTCGTGAAGTTTCTCGAGCGTTATTTTGTTCGTATAAAGTTTTTTTAGAGCTTCAGGGCTTTCGAGTTCTTCAAGAGACATCATCGAAGACGAAATTTTTTCTTCAAATCCGTACGCCCGGGCAAGAATTTTTTTAGCCTCGTCATCGTTGTAATTTAAGCGTTTCAGCATGTATAAAGCTATGCCGTCGGACATTTTTTTGACGCGCTGGCCGTTCGCTGTTAATTTTTTGTATTCAGCCGCGTCGCCGAGACTTAAGCCTGTCGCTGAGAGTTCGAGATTATAAAAATCGGGTTCGTCATTGTCGTAGCCTAAGCCGAAATTAGCAATTAAATTCCCGTAAAATTTGCATTCGTCGCTCTTAAAATATTCAGAGAGTTCATCAATATTTTTAATTTTCGCAACGGCGTCAACATGAGTTTTTAAGTTCCCGAGACCGTTTTTATTTCTTTCGTCCCAGTCGAGCCATAGAGAATACAAATTTCTGACTAAATCGGCGTCATGTCCTTTCAAGTCTTTATCTGTCATTAAAGCTCTTAAATTTGCGTCAAGTTCGTATTGAAGTTCCGCAAAAGCTCCGTTAGCAGCTCTGCCAGGCTTTAATTTTGCATTTTTCAGCCATTCGTAATTTGTTGCGAGATAAAAATCATCACGTTCACTCGGTTTCTCAAATAAAGCTGCGCGTCCTAAAATATTAGAATTTATCCAAGGGCTTTCAAATTTTTCTGTTAAAACATCAGCAAGAGCCTTATTTTCTTTAGAACATGCAACAAACGGGAACATTATAATTATAAAAGCTATCAATAAAATTTTATACAAGCTCAAACCTTCCTTTTTGATTTTGACTGAATTTTTGTTAATATTTTTCATTAAATCTTACCCCCCCATCGCGCCGTTAAGGTCATTTTGCCAGAAATTTTGGAATTTCCGAGCCTCTTTATTTTCGTTCAAAGCCCTTGTAGCTTCTTCGATTAAGCCTGAGACAGTCTCTAATTTGCTGTATCTTTCGTATTTAGAATAGCCGACATTGACGCGTAAATGATACGGCAGTCGAGCTGTGATGCCTGCGTTAGCTATGTAATTTCTTACATGTTCTACAAAAATCTCTAATTCGCTGTTGTCTTCGATTTCAGCGGCTAAAACAAATTCGTCTCCGTAATATCTCGAAACGTAGCAGTCATGAGCTTCTTCACTGAATTTCTTTAAGGCTTCCGCAACGATTATTAAAACATTATCGCCGTCTAATCTTCCGTAAGTTGAGTTAATATCGCTGACGTCTTCAACATCGACTGCAAAAACATATAACTCTTTTTTATTTAATTGTTCGTCTTCCTGCATTACGTTTGAAGAAGTTATAATATCAGTGTTTTCAACGGTGTTTAATTTTTTCAGAAATTCGCTTAATACAAAAGTTATTCCGTTTTTGTTAAGAATTTTTGTTAAAGGGTCAACAGAGACTAAGCTGTCTGAATATTTGATATAAACATAAATATCTGCAATCATTATAGCGTTGCAAAATAAAGGAATTTTCCAGTTTAATGCCTGAATACAAATTACAATAAACAAAACTGCAGGATACATTCCCATGTTGTCTGTAGTATCGCGTTCATAACGGCTCATTTTTGCGCGTCTGTACGTTGCCATAACTGTAGCTGCAAAATAATATAACGGCGCAGTGAACATCATTATTGTGAATAAAGGTCCGATTTGCAGAGAGCCTGTAGCGTAACTTATTCTTGCTCCCAAGACCGGCGAGAACATAAAGATAGCTCCTTCAATAATCAAAGGAATTGCCGACAAAATTTTATTCACAATCGAGCCTGAAAGCCGCGAGTTTTGACCGACTTCGACAAAAACGAACGTAAGCCAGGCCGCACAGTGCATCGAAAAGAAATTCAAAGACAGTATCGTATAACCTACCATCGGTGAATTTGTAACAACGCCGATATTAACTAAAACTCTGAACACTGACGTCAAGCAATATACGAACTGCGCGACTAATAATCTCAGCCAATAAATCCGTGCTTCAGTTTGCGTCGATGTGTTTAGCTGATGATTAAAAATAATCGCTATTATGACCGCCGCGACTATCTCTGCTTCAATATGAAATAGAGCGTAGCCGGTTGTTACTAAGGCTGTCGTAGTTTCGTTCCATATTCTTAATAATGAAACAGCTAACATGAAAAAGCTCCTTTATAAATTTTTTATAATTTTTTTTCGTTTTGAAATTTTTAAGAAATTTATAGAAATTATATATTAAGATTATATATTAAGAATGAAAAGGCGCGAAAAAATTTTTTTTATAAAACTCTAATTAAAAACGCGCTTGAAAGGATTAGAAATTTCTATATAATTTATTTTCGTACAGACTGTATTTTCAAAAAATATTCACAAAAATTCAGGGGAGGTGAAAATTAACATGGCTGAAAACGCGACAATAGCCGAGATTAAGGCCGCTGAAGTAGCCGCTGCAAATGCCGTGCAGAAAGCCAAAGAGGACGCCGCTAAGAAACTCAACAGAGCAAGCGCAGACGCGGAAAATTCTTTGAAAGAAGCAAGGCAAAACGCTGCACGCCAATTCAGGGATAAGATTAGACGCGCCGAAGAAGCTGCTGAGACAAAGGCTAAAACGACGCTCGAAAAACGCGAAAACGAGGCCAAAGATTTTTACGCGAAACATAAGGACAAAATCTTAGCTGCGGCTTCATTCATAACGGAAGAGGTGATGAAAAAATATGGGAGTAGCCAGGCTTAAAAAGGCGGAACTTTATTATCACAAATCCGTTCACGAACAAATAGCCGCCGTTCTGCAAGAAACGGGAGCCTGTCAAATTATCAGCACGGCCGAAGAAAATTTTTCAAGTCCTGCTGAAATCGACGCCCTGATTTCAAGCACTGAAGAAAAGCTCGCTGATGTTCGTTATCTAAACAGGACTTTGACGCCTCATTATGTCGACCCTATACCGGCCTTAGATAAAATGTTAGGCGAAAGACCCGAAGCTACGATGACAGAATTAGAAGAGCTTGCGAAAAATACGGATTTGAAAGCAGCGTGTGAGGCTGTACGTTCAGTTGAGCACGAGGCAGGAGAAATCAGATTAAAACTTTCTGAGGCAAAATTAAACGAAAATATTTTGTCTAATTTAAGTTTTCTTGATTATCCTTTATCAATTTTTAGTGAAGGAACAAAGACCCTTACAGCTACAGCAGGTGTCTTAAAGTCAGAGAATTTAGCAGGACTTAAAGCCGCGCTCGGTGATTTTTCTCCGATGGCAAAAGATACGGAATTAGTGATTGCGCCGTTCAACGAGAAAGAAAAACCTGCGGAAGTTTATGCTGCTGTGATTTATTCGCGTTCTGCAGAAAACGAAGTCCGCGAGGCTTTGTCGAAATGCGGATTTTCAGCGGTTGAGATTTCGTCAGCTTTCACTCTCACAGCTAAGGAAGAGAAAGAAAAAGTTTCAGCTTCTATCACAGAGCTTGAAGCAAAAGAAACAGAATTAGCCGCAAAAATGACGGAGCTTGCGAATTCTAATATGCTGACGGTTCAAAAACTTTCAGATTATTACAACAGTCTTGCAACCCGTTACAACGGCACTGCCAAGAGCGACGCTACTGAAAGCGTAATGCTCACGAAGTTTTGGATTCCTTCTGAAATCACTGACAAAGTTAAATCTAAAATCGAGGCAATCAGTCCCGAAGTTGATTTAGCTTTTTCAGACCCTGAGCCTGACGAAGAGCCGCCTTCATTATTAAACAACGGAAATTTAGTCCGGCCGTTTAATATTTTGACGGAGCTTTATTCGTCGCCTACATATCGTGGAATAGACCCGACGCCTTTACTTGCGCCGTTTTTCTGGATTTTCTTCGGCATGTGCTTAGGCGATGCAGGCTACGCGCTTGTAGTTTTCGGGGCAATTCTTTTTGTTTTCAAGAAATATAAGAAAATTGCTCCAGGCGTTAAAGAGTTTATAAAGTTATTTTTATTCTGTTCGGTTTCGACGTTTATTTACGGCGTAATTTCAGGGAGTTTCTTCGGGAACTTTATTGATAGTTTCCTGCCGTTCTTAATCCCGTTGAAAAATTCGTTAATGCTTGTTGACCCGATGAGCAATCCGATGCAAGTTTTAGGAATTTCGCTTTTATTAGGTGTAATTCATTTAATGTTCGGGCTTTTAGTCGCGGCCTACGACAAGTTAAGACACGGCGAATTTATTGACGCGGTCGGAAACGATATTTCGTGGTTTTTATTAATCGTCGGCTTGTGCTTATTAGGTGTAGGAATGGGCGGAATGTTGCCAGCTCATTTCACGGACATCGGCAAAGCTATGGCGATTTTAGGAGCTGTAATAATTTTCCTTTATGCCGGAAAAGAGAAGAAAGGAATTATTAACAAGATAATTTCAGGTTTCTTAGCTCTTTACGGTTCGACTTCATATTTAGGCGATATTCTCAGCTACAGCAGACTTTTAGCTTTAGGTTTCGGCTCAGCAGTCATCGGAATGGTCATTAACTTGCTCGGCGGACTTGCGGCAGATATTCCATATGTAGGCTGGATAGTTGCGATTATTGTCATAGTCGGCGGACATTTATTCAGCATTGCGATAAATATTTTAGGCTCATTCGTTCACCCTTTGAGACTTCAATATGTTGAATTTTTCGGCAAGTTTTACTCGGGCGGCGGCGAACCGTTTACCCCGATGACGCTTTCACAGGAATTTATAAACGTAAAAGCGTAAATTTTTTATTTTTTTTAATATTTTTAGAAAGGAAGTAAAAATCACTATGGAAATGTTAGGACTTTCACTCGCACTGTTCGGAGCGGCTTTAGCGGCGGCTCTTGCAGGTATCGGTTCAGCAATCGGTATCGGTGTTGCAGGCGGAGCGGCAGCAGGCGTTATGACCGAAGACCCCAATAAATTCGGCTCATGCTTAATTCTTCAGGCTCTTCCCGGAACGCAGGGAATTTACGGACTTTTAATCGCTTTCTTTGTCCTTAATAAACTCGGCCTTCTTGGCGGTGCGGGCGCGGTTGCTCTTACATGGAATCAGGGACTTCAGATTTTAGCTTCATGCCTTCCCATTGCAGTTGTCGGCTGGTATTCAGCGATTTGGCAGGGCAAAACTTCAGCGGCTTCAATCCAGATGATTTCAAAGAAGCCCGAAGCTATGGGTAAAGCAATTATCCTTCCCGCAATGGTCGAAACATATGCAGTTCTTGCACTTCTTACGAGTATATTAATGCTCATGGGAGTTCAGGTCGGCTAATCGGGCAGGTGTTGAGAAATGGCACTTGCAGACATCAAAGCAAAAATTCAGGCCGATTCACAGGCACAAATTAAGGCACTCGAAGCCGAAAACGACGAAAAAGTCCGCGAGATAAGCCGCAAAGTAAACGCCGAGATTAAAGAAGTTCAAGACTCTTACGCCGTCAGACTTGGAAAAGAAGAACCCGAAGTTTTAAGACGTCGTGAAATCGTTGCAGAGCTTGACGCAAAAAGAATAGATTTAGGCGTTCGTCAGCGTCTCGTCGGCGAGGCTTTTGACGCGGCTTTGAAGCAGCTCGTTGAACTTGCGCCCGATAAATACGTGAAATTTGCCGATAAATTGCTCTCTCAGGCAGTTTCAACAGGCAAAGAAGTAATTTTCGTGGGCAAAAACGAGAAACATTTAGACCAGCGTTGGATTGACGGCTATAACGCTTCTCACAACACGTCATTAACTCTTTCAGGCGAGAAATTAGCCATTGCAGGCGGTTTTATTCTCAGAAACGAGAAAATTGACACAAATTGTTCATGGGAAATGCTTTTAGCTGATTGCCGCGCTGATATTGAGACTGAAGTAGCAAGACGCTTATTCGCGTAAGGAGGTGCGGCTGTGAGTTATGTCTATACCGTAGCAAGATTACGAGGTATGGAAAATCACTTACTGGACTTGGCTTTCTTTTCGCGCCTTATGGACAGCGCAAATATTGACGACGCATTAAAGGCACTTGGCGAGACTTCTTATTCGCAGTGGATTTCGCAGACAGGAGCAGCAAATTTTGATAAGGCCATTGACGCTGAAATTTTAGCTACATGCGAAGAATTAAAGAGTTTTGTTCCTGATAAAGAACTGCTTGATATTTTCAGACTGCCTTACGATTTTCATAACGTTAAAGTCTTGCTGAAAGGCTTATTCAAAGTTCGGGGCGGAGAGACTGAAGGCCGTCGTTACGATTTAATTTCTAAACTCGGAACGATAGACACTGAAGAGCTTACGAACGCAATCGAGACTGAAGAATACGGCTTTTTGCCTTACGGACTTACTGATTTAATTCCGCAGTGCTGGCAGCTCTGGGACGCTACTAAAAATGCTCAATCAGTAGAGCTTTTAATAGATCATCAAATGTTCAAAGCTATGTTAGCAGTTGCAGAAGGTTTGAAAATGCCTGATGTAATTCAGTGGGTTAAATTCAAGATTGACGCTGAAAATTTGCGTGCTGCGATAAGACTTTCGCGAATGAAATATGAACCGGCTAAGGCGTTACCGTTCTTTCATGAAGGCGGAACAATCAGACCTGACGACATGGCAAAATTATTAAACGAACCGCAGGAAACTTGGAGCAGAATTTTATCTTACACGGACATCGGAGCAGTCTTGAACGCCCTTAATGAACAAGGCGACATTAACGCGAGTTTAACTGACGTTTCAAAAGCTCTTGATGATTATCTGCTTAAAGTTCTTGAGAATGCTAAATATTCAATGGACGCTCCGGCGAACGTTTTATTATTTTTGCTGTCGAAAGAAGCTGAAGCTCGAAATATGCGTGTTGCGTTAGTCTGTGTAGCAGGCGGACTTGACCGTGAATTTGGAAGGAGGCTGTTAAGCAATGGCAGATAGCAAACCTATGGCAGCAATCGGAAGCTACGAAATGGCTTTACCGTTTCAGGCTGTTGGAGTTAAAAGCGTCATCTTAACGGCTGAAAATCGAAATTCATTCGAGGCCGAATTAGAAAAATTAGCGCGTGAAGATTACGCCGTAGTCTTTATTCAAGAGGATTTATTCGTAGATTTTGCGGCTAAAGTCGAGGAAATTAATGATAAATATCAAACCAGTGTCCTTCCTGTTCCTTCACCTTCGGGAGCTACAGGAGCAGGGCTTGCTTCAATCAGAGGCAGCGTAGAAAAGGCCGTTGGAATGGATATTTTTGCGGAAAGATAAATATGGAGGCGGGAGATTATAAAAATGCCTGAGAAAAAAGAAATTAAAGGAACAATAGAGAGGATCTCCGGCTCTCTTGTAGTCGCTGGCGGCATGGAAGGCGCAAGTATGTAGGACGTTGTGCATATCGGCGAGCTTGGCCTTGTCGGCGAAATACTTGAAGTCAACGGCGACAAAGCGTCAATTCAGGTTTATGAAGAGACCTCAGGATTGATGCCCGGCGAGCCTGTTGTTTCAATCGGAGAGCCTTTGAGCGTAGAACTTGGGCCTGGAATTATCGAGCAGTTCTATGACGGAATACAGAGACCGCTTGAATTAATCGAGAAGGCGGCGAACAGTCATTTTATTTCGCGTGGTATCAGCGTCCCTGCGCTTGACAGAAATAAAAAATGGAATTTTGAGCCTCGTGTTAAAGTCGGCGACGAAGTTGAAGCCGGTGATATTTTAGGCGTCGTTCAAGAGACCGTCGTAGTCGAGCATAGAATTATGGTGCCGAACGGAATTAAAGGAAAAGTTGCTAAAATCGAAAAAGGCGATCACACAATCGAAGAAATTATCGCAGTCATTGACGATAACGGAACGAAACATGAAGTAAAGATGTTACAGCGTTGGCCTGTTCGTAAGCCTCGCCCTGTAAAATCGCGTCTTGCTCCTAACGTTCCAATGACGACGGGTCAGAGAGTTGTTGATGCTTTCTTCCCTGTAGCACTTGGCGGAACAGCTTGCGTTCCCGGACCTTTCGGTTCAGGAAAGACAGTTATTCAGCACCAGTTTGCAAAATGGGCGCAGGCTCAGATAGTCGTTTACGTCGGCTGCGGTGAGCGCGGCAACGAGATGACGGACGTTTTACTTGAGTTCCCTGAACTTGACGACCCTCAGACCGGACAGCCCTTGATGAAGAGAACGACATTAATCGCAAATACTTCAAACATGCCCGTTGCTGCTCGTGAAGCAAGCGTTTACACAGCAATCACGTTAGCCGAATATTACAGAGACATGGGTTATTCAGTCGCATTAATGGCCGACTCAACAAGCCGATGGGCAGAAGCTCTGCGTGAAATGTCAGGACGACTTGAAGAAATGCCCGGCGAAGAAGGTTATCCTGCATATTTAGGAACACGTTTAGCGAGTTTCTATGAAAGAGCAGGACGCTGCATCGTCAACGGCAAAGAAGGCCGCGAAGGTTCAATTACGGTTATCGGAGCAGTTTCACCTCCCGGCGGCGACCTTTCAGAGCCTGTTACTCAGAACACATTACGAGTTACAAAAGTCTTCTGGGGACTTGACGCTAACTTGGCCTATCAAAGACACTTCCCGGCAATTAACTGGCTTTCAAGCTATTCTCTTTACACAGATAGACTTGACGCTTACTGGGATGAAAAATTTGATGATCAGTGGAGCGGCTTAAGAGTTGAAGCAATGAGTTTGCTTGAACAGGAATCACAGCTTAACGAAGTTGTAAGACTTGTCGGAATTGACGCTCTTTCACGTGATGAAAGAATGGTAATGGAGACGGCGAAATCTTTGCGTGAAGACTTTTTGCATCAAAATGCTTTCCACGAAATCGACACATATGCGTCAATGGATAAGCAGTTTAAGATGCTGAAGACAATCGTTAATTTCCATCATGCCGGACTTGATGCTTTACACAAAGGCGCACCGATGAATAAATTATTTAACTTGCCCGTTCGTGAGCAGATTGCAAGAATGCGTTATCTTGAAGAAAAAGACATTGCTCAGATCGATAAACTTGACGACACAATGAAAGAGCAGATTAACGCAATAGTTCCTGTCGGAGGTGATAGCAATGCTGCCTAGAGAATATAGAACTATTTCAAGCATTTCCGGCCCTCTTATGATGGTCGAAAAAACTCAGGACGTTCGCTATGATGAACTTGTAGAAATCACGTTAGGCAACGGCGAAAAGCGTCGCGGCAGAGTTCTTGAAATTGAGAGCGATAGAGCATTAGTTCAGGTCTTCGAGGGAACATCAGGAATTGAAAACGAAGATACAAAAGTTCGTTTCGTCGGCAAAGTTTTAACTTTACCTGTTGCCCG
>JAFVEW010000175.1 GCA_017475805.1 Synergistaceae bacterium
ATTAATAATTATTTCAGCAACCACCCTGAAATGATTTTAGGAAAAATGTCAAAAAGCGGCCGTCTTTACGGCAACGAAAATGAAACGACCTGCGAACCGTTTGAAGACGCAGACTTACAGCAGCAATTATCTGAAGCATTAGGCAAAATTCAAGGCCGAATTGAAGAACACGAAATTCAAACTCAAGAAAATATACGGGAAGCAATCCCAGCCGATTCGAGAGTCAGAAATTTCAGCTACACTCTTGTCAATGACGAACTTTATTACCGCGAAAATTCTTTGATGTATAAGCCAGACCTGCCACAATCCTTAATCGGTAGAGCCAAAGGTATGGTAAAAGTCAGGGACGCTTGCAGAAAAGTTATTAACGCTCAAATGGACGGTTGTAGTGATGAAAAATTATCTGAACTTCAAAAAAAATTAAATCAGGCTTACGATAGTTTTTCACGTTCTTACGGACTCATTAACGATTCTCAAAACGCACGAGCCTTTGATGAGGACAGTTCTTATTATTTAATTTGCGGACTTGAAAATTTAGATGCTAACCGTAATTTTATCGGAAAATCGGATATGTTCACGAAAAGAACTATCAAGCAAGACTTAGTGCCGACTTCAGTTGAAACAGCGCAGGAAGCGTTACTCTTGTCTATTTCTGAAAAAGCTCATATTGATATGGATTATATGAGTTCGCTCACTGGAAAAACTGAAGAAGAATTATTTTCTGAATTAAAAGGCGAAATTTTCAAAGTCCCGAACGCTGTAATGGCAGACACGGAACGGGCAATTTATCAGACTGCTGACGAATATTTATCCGGCGATGTTCGCAGAAAACTTTATCTTGCGAGATTTTTTGCTGAAGATAATCCCGAATTTGAGGAAAATGTCAAAGCCCTTGAAGCCGCCCAGCCCGAAGAATTAAAAGCTACTGACATAGATGTGAGATTAGGCTCAACTTGGGTGCAGTCTGAATATGTCGAGCAATTTGTCTATGAATTGTTGCAGACATCGGAATATAATAAAAAATATATTAATGTCAGTTATTCCGAACAAACTTCAGCGTGGAATATTTCAGGCAAAAAATTAGATGGGGGCAACGTTTTAGCTACAACAACCTACGGAACTGACAGAATTAATGCCTACGAAATTATTGAAGACGCTTTGAATCTTAAAAGCGTCAAAATTTTTAAGACCGTCTTAGACGCTAACGGTAACGAAAGACGGGTAATTGACAGCGAACCGACAACTTTAGCCCAGCAAAAACAGGAAGAAATCAAAGAAAAATTTAAGAGCTGGATTTTTGAAAACCCTGAAAGACGCGAAAATCTCGTAAAAATCTATAACGAACGATTTAATTCAACAAGAGCGCGAGAATATGACGGAAGTCATCTGAAGTTCGGCGGAATTAATCCTGACATCAATTTAAGAAAACATCAAAAAGACGCTATCGCTAGAATTTTATACGGCGGCAACACGCTTTTGGCTCACGAAGTCGGAGCAGGAAAAACTTATGAAATGGTAGCAGCGGCAATGGGATCAAAACGAATCGGCCTGTCGCATAAAAGTCTTTTCGTTGTCCCGAATCACTTGACAGAGCAAATGGCGACTGAAACGCTAAAACTTTATCCGGGCGCAAATGTTTTAGTCGCAACAAAACGCGATTTTGAAACGAAAAACCGTAAAAAATTCTGCGCAAAAATAGCTACAGGCGACTATGATGCAATAATAATCGGACATTCTCAATTCGAGAAAATTCCGTTGTCGAGAGAGCGTCAGGCTAAATTTATTG
>JAFVEW010000176.1 GCA_017475805.1 Synergistaceae bacterium
CTTTTTTAGCGCGTTAGAGGAGCAGGAGAATATTGAGGAAACTCAAGAAACTTCTGTTCCTGAATCTGAAAAAATTTCTGAAATTTCTGCGCCGTCTGAAAATAAGCCGGAAGTACCTAAATTAATTGATGATTCAAAGCCTCAAGAAGAAAAACATCGAAAACCTAATCAGCCGCGAATAAATTATCGAATTTCTAACGATGATTTAGGAGTAGGCGGAGCAAAATCAAAGTATCATGACAACATCGAAGCAATAAAAACGCTCAAGACCATTGAAAGTGAAGACCGCCGTGCAACGCCCGAAGAACAGGAAATTTTATCGCGTTATGTCGGTTGGGGCGGTATTCCGCAAGCCTTTGACGAAAATAATAACGACTGGACAAAAGAATATAGTGAATTAAAAAATCTTTTAACTGACAGCGAATATAACGCCGCGCGAGGCTCAACCCTAAATGCTCACTATACTTCGCCGATGGTAGCCCGTTCAATTTACGAAACTCTTGCGCGAATGGGATTTTCAAAAGGAAATATTCTTAAACCGTCTTGCGGAACGGGAAATTTTTTCGGTATGTTGCCTGAGAGCATGAACGAGTCGAAACTGTACGGCGTTGAACTCGACAGTATAACGGGACGAATCGCCAGACAACTTTATCAAAAAGCCGAAATAAAAATTGACGGATACGAACGCGCAAAATATCCCGATAATTTTTTCGATGTTGCTATTGGAAATGTTCCGTTTGGCAGCTACAGCGTTGTTGACAGTGAACACAAATATAATCAGGAAAATTTCAGAATCCACGATTATTTTTTCGCAAAAACTTTAGACAAAATCAGGCCGGGCGGAGTCGTAGCTTTCATTACTTCAAAAGGAACTCTCGACAAAATTAATCCGTCAGTCAGAAATTATTTAGCGCAGAGAGCTGAACTTTTAGGAGCTGTAAGGCTTCCGAATAACGCTTTTAAGGAAAACGCCGGAACAGAAGTAACGACCGATATAATTTTTCTTCAAAAGCGTGAGCAATTAGTTGACGACATTCAAGCAGAATGGATTTATACGCGCGAAAATGAAGACGGCATAAGGATTAATAATTATTTCAGCAATCATCCTGAAATGATTTTAGGAAAAATGTCAAAAAGCGGCCGTCTTTACGGCAACGAAAACGAAACAACTTGCGAGCCTTTTGAAAATGAAAATTTAGCGGAGCAACTTCAAGAGGCATTAGGCAACATTCAAGGCCGAATCGAAGAACGCGAAATTCAGACTCAAGAAAATATACGGGAAGCAATCCCAGCCGATTCGAGAGTCCGAAATTTCAGCTACACTCTTGTCAATGACGAACTTTATTACCGCGAAAATTCTTTGATGTATAAGCCAGACCTGCCGCAATCTTTAATTGGTAGAGCTAAAGGCATGGTGAGAGTCAGGGACGCTTGCCGAGAGGTCATTAATGCTCAAATGGACGGGTGCAGTGATGAAAAATTATCTGAACTTCAAGAAAAGTTAAATCAGGCTTACGACAGTTTTTCCCGTTCTTACGGGCGCATTAACGATCCTCAAAACGCACGAGCCTTTGATGAAGACAGTTCCTATTATTTAATTTGCGGACTTGAAAATCTTGACGCTAACCGCAATTTTATCGGAAAGTCGGATATGTTCACGAAAAGGACTATCCGGCAAGATTTAGTTCCTACCTCTGTCGAAACAGCTCAGGAAGCGTTACTCTTGTCTATTTCAGAAAAAGCTCATATTGATATGGATTATATGAGTTCGCTAACTGGAAAAACTGAAGAAGAATTATTTTCAGAACTTAAAGGCGAAATTTTCAAAGTTCCAAATGCTGTAATGGCGGACACGGAGAGGGCAATTTATCAGACAGCAGACGAATATTTATCCGGCGATGTTCGCAGAAAATTATATCTTGCGAGATTTTTTGCGGAAGATAATCCCGAATTTGAAGAAAACGTCAAAGCCCTCGAAGCCTCACAGCCTGAAGAATTAAAAGCCACTGACATTGACGTGCGATTTGGCTCAACATGGGTGCCGTCCGAATATATCGAGCAATTCGTGTATGAATTATTGCAGACATCTGAATATAACAAGAGAAGTATCAACGTCAGTTATTCTGAACAAACTTCAGCGTGGAATATTTCGGGCAAAAAATTAGATTGGGGCAACGTTTTAGCCACTACGACTTACGGGACTGACAAAATTAACGCCTACGAAATTATCGAAGACACTTTGAATCTTAAAAGCGTCAAAATTTTTAAGACGATTTTAGACGCTAACGGTAACGAAAGACGAGTAATTGACAACGAGCCGACAACTTTAGCACAGCAGAAGCAGGAAGAAATCAAAGAAAAATTCAAGAGCTGGATTTTTGAAGACCCTGAAAGACGCGAAAATCTTGTAAATATCTACAACGCCCGATTTAATTCGACAAGAGCGAGAGAATATGACGGAAGCCATCTGAAATTTGGCGGAATTAATCCTGACATAAATTTACGAAAACATCAAAAAGACGCTATTGCACGAATTTTATACGGCGGCAACACTCTTTTGGCTCACGAAGTCGGCGCAGGAAAAACTTACGAAATGGTAGCAGCAGCAATGGAATCGAAGCGAATCGGCCTCTCCCATAAAAGCCTTTTCGTTGTACCGAATCATCTTACGGAGCAAATGGCGACTGAAACTCTAAAACTTTATCCGGGCGCGAATGTTTTAGTTGCAACAAAACGCGATTTTGAAACAAAAAACCGAAAAAAATTCTGCGCAAAAATAGCAACAGGCGACTATGACGCGATAATCATCGGTCATTCTCAATTCGAGAAAATTCCGTTGTCGAGAGAGCGTCAGGCTAAATTTATTGAGGCTCAAATTGACGAAATCACGGACGGCATCGCCGAACTCAAGAGCGAGAGAGGTGAACGCTGGAGCATCAAGCAAATGGAAAATAGCAAAAAAAATCTCGAAGCTAAACTCGAAAAATTGCAAGCCGCTCATAAAAAAGACGACGTAATCA
>JAFVEW010000177.1 GCA_017475805.1 Synergistaceae bacterium
GAAAAATATATCATAAATCTAAAAATTTTGGCCATGATATACTCTTTTTAATTAAGTAGGAATTAGGAAGTAGGAAGTAGGAACTAAAAAAATTTTTGCTTCTCATTTCTCGCTTTTTATTTCTAATTAAATAACAGGGGGATTTTTCTTTTGATTACGACATTTTTGAACATTGCCGGAGGCGTTGCGCTGTTTCTTTATGGAATAAGACTTTTGAGCGAGGCACTGCAGTTTATTGCGGGCGACAAAATGCGAAAATTAATCGGCACGCTCACAAAGACTCCTTTAAGGGGAATTTTTGTCGGAATCATTGTTACAGTTTTAATTCAGTCAAGCACCGGCACAACGGTTATGACTGTCAGCTTTGTTAATTCAGGCCTTTTAACTCTAAACCAAGCCATAGGCATTATAATGGGAGCTAACATCGGAACGACCGTAACCGCTCAGATTATCGCCTTTAAGATTGAAGCCTTTGCTTTGCCTTTAGTCGCTGCAGGAATGGTGATGTCAATCTTCGCGAAAAATAAAAAACAGCTTTCTTATCTCGCAAGCGGCGTTATAGGACTTGGCCTTTTGTTTTTGGGAATGCAGACAATGTCCTCAAAAGAAGTCGTAGGGATAATCTCACAGCACACTGATTTTATTTTAATGTTGAGCAAAAATCCTTTGACGGGTGTTATCGCTGGAATGATTTTAACGATTTTAATTCAATCGAGTGCGGCCACGATAGGACTTGTAATAGCTATAGCGATGAGTTCAAACGGTTTAATCGGCCTCGATGCAGCTATTCCGATTATTTTAGGCGACAATATCGGAACAACTTTAACGGCAATCGTCGTGGCAATGGGAGGCACTCGAACAGCAAAGCAAGCCGCTGCCGCTCACGTTTTGTTTAATTTAATCGGAACTGTGATATTTTTGCTTGCCTTCCCGTTATACCGCGAGCTTGTTATCATGAGCAGCCCCGATATAGGCAGACAAATTGCTAACGCTCACTCTATTTTTAATGTTTTGAACACGATTTTATTCTTCCCGTTCGTTTCATTGCTTGCAAAATTCATTTCAAAAGTTATTCCTTTAAGACCAGAAGACAAGCCCGAAGAAATTATGTATCTCGACCCGAATTTAATTTCAATTTCGAGCGCGTCTGCTGTCGAAGCCGTCAAAGATGAGTTAATGCACATGGGACAAATTATTAAAAATATGTTTATTTTAGTCCGCGAGGCTTTTTGGGAATTTGACGAAGCTAAAATTGAAGAACGTCAGAAAAAATTTGAGCATTACGAAGAAAGCGTCAACAAAATCACAGAATCAATTTCGGCTTATGCTTCAGAGATTTGGCAGCGCGGAGTTTCTGACGAAATTTCAACTGTCTTAGGTTCATATGTCAACGCTTCAATAGACTTAGAACGAATTGGCGACAGATGTGAAAATTTAATCGAACGTTGCGACGTCATGAATAATTATTTATCCGAAGATGCTATCAGCGAATTAAAAGACATTTACGACACTACGGAGCTTGCCGTTAATACTTCGCTGCAGTCAATGCAAGATGAAAACGCCGTGCAGGCTTGGCAGGTAATCCGCGAAATCGAAAAGAAAATCGATAATCAAGAACGACGTTACAGAAAAGCTCATATTGACAGGCTTAATCGCGGTGAGTGCGACCCTGAAAAAGGCGTGAACTTTATAACGCTTCTCAGCAATCTCGAAAGAATAGGCGACCACAGCAACAATATAGCAGGCTATACGCTCGACATAATTCAGTTAGGAATTAGGAAATAAATATGCCATGAATTTACGTGAAATAAAAGGGATTGTTTCAAAAATTGCAGAACGCTACGGCGTTGCGAAAGTTTTATTGTTCGGTTCTCGCGCCAAGGGAAATGAAAAGCCTGAAAGTGATTACGACTTTCTTATAACAAACGGAAATTTGAAATCGCTGCTGCAGTTTTCGGGTTTTTGGTTAGATTTAGAAGAGGCTTTTCAAGCACCGGTTGATATTATAACGGACACTTCTTTTGAAGAAGATTTGGTAGCCGAAGCAAAAAAGGACGGAATTTTAATCTATGAACGGCAGGGATAAAATTATTGTGCTGAAAATACTTGCGTATTGCAAAGAGATCCAAAAAACTCACATATTTTTTCAAGATAGTAAAGAATTTTTCTTCAATCATGAAGATGGACACGTGTATAGAAATTCCATCACTATGTCCATTTTACAGATTGGCGAGCTTGCAAAAAATCTGTCCGATGAATTTTTGAAAAATTATCCCGATATTCCTTGGCGGCAAATTAAAGGCATGCGGGATATTTTTGCCCATCATTACGGCTCTGTTGATTTTAAATTTGTGTGGCATACTTCTCATGATGACATTGACGAACTTATGAACGTCTTGAAACGCGCAGCTGAAAATCAGCGCATTCAGAGCTGACCTGTCAAACACGTAATGTTTTACCAAAAATGAAAAAAGCATTTTTAATCATCATATCCGTTTTTCTTTCTGCATTTTTAATTTTATTTTTTTCGATTGACGTTAATCCCGAACGAGTTAAAAATATTTTCGGCTCGACGGCTTTTTATGATACTAACGATAAATTATTTCACGTTAGATTATCGCCTGCGTCAGAGTGGCAAATCCCGATTAAGTTAGAAGAGATGGGAAAATGGCTTCCGTTAGTCGCAGTGAACGCCGAAGACGGAAGATTTTATTCTCATTTTGGAATTGATTTTTTAGCTATGGCTCGCGCTGTATGGAAAGATTTAATTCGCGGAAAAATCGTCTCTGGAGCTTCAACGATAACGAGTCAAGTTGTTCGCATGGCAATCTCAGAGCACGAAGGACGCAAACGAACTTTTTCTACAAAAATTCGTGAGTTCTTAATGGCAACGAAACTTGAATTTAATATGACTAAGCCGGAAATTTTAGAAGCCTACTTGAATTTAGCTCCTTTCGGCGGAAACATTCGAGGAGTTCAGGCAGCGTCTTTAATTTATTTTGGAAAATCGGCCTCGCAAATTTCACGCGGTGAAGCCTGTCTTTTAATCGGAATGTTGAAAAGTCCGACTCTTTATAGACCTGACACAAAGCCAAGTGCAGCTAAAAAACGCCGCGACGACATTATAAAATTAATGGAACGAAAAAAAGTTTTCACTCACGATGAAGCAAAGCGTGCTTTTCTTGAAGAATTGCCGCGAAGAAAATTTGAACTTCCTTCACGTGCTTATCACTACACAGAATTAATTTTGAGCCAAAACACAGGAAGCTCACGAAAATTCGAGACTACTCTAAATCTTGAAGCTCAAACTAAACTTGAAGCTATTTTGCGTCAGTCATTAAATGATTTCCCGAGCGATATTACACTCGCCGCCGGAGTTGTTGATAATAAGACCGCTGATTTAGTAGCATGGGTAGGCAACGCAAGATTTAATTATGATAGAAATTCAGCTTCAAGCTGGGTAGATTGCGGACGTTCGCCGCGTTCACCTGGCTCTACGCTCAAGCCTTTTGCATATGCCTGCGCTATTGATGCCGGAGATTTAACGCCGTCGACTTTGCTTGCGGATACTTCAATGGCATTTTCAGGACGAGCACCGCGAAATTTTGACCTCCAATATAGAGGCGCGGTAACGGCTCGGATAGCTTTATCTGAAAGTCTAAACGCTCCAGCCGTGAGAGTTTTGCGTTCAACAGGACAAGATAAAATTTTAACTTTAATGCGTCAAGCTGGATTAAAACACTTAAATCAAAGCGCGAATTATTACGGCGACAGTTTAATTTTAGGCGGTTGTGATGTTACTGTTCTCGAAGAACTTGAAGCCTTTACGACTTTATCATCGCTTGGAATTCATAGGCCGTTAAGATTTTTGAAAAATTCTGCGCAGCCTTCTGAAAAATTAGCAAGCTCTGAAGCCTGTTATCTTGTCAGCGACATTTTGAGATATAACGGCGAACTTTCTCTATTTGCTCGCGGAACTTTAGGCCGTCAATGGCGAATGGCCTTAAAGACCGGAACATCTTACGGACTCCGCGACGCTTGGGCGAGTGCTTGGACTCCTGATTATACTGTTGTAGTTTGGGTCGGCAATCCTGACGGAACTTCTTGGAACGGCCTTGTAGGGGCGCGGGCTGCTGCACCTGTAGCTACGAAAATTTTAAGATTAATCTCGCCTAAATCAACTTGGTATGAAAAACCTGAAAATTTAATTTTAAGAAAAGTCTGCTCGCTTTCAGGCAAGCCTCCTACAGCATTATGTCCAAGCGTAAAATTTGAGTGGGCGATTGACGGTGTTACAAAAACTTTTCCTTGCGACATGCACACGATTAAAAGCGGTCAAGCAGTTGTGAATTTGCCTGAAGGTTTTAATGAAAAAATCCGCCGCGAAAATCTTAATCTCAAAGTTAAACGTCCTGAACTTGCCATAGCTTCACCGATTAATGGAGCGTCGTATTTTGCCGCGCCGTTCGATAATGAAAGAAAAATTCCGTTGAAATCCGAAGGAGCTTCGGGACAAGTCTTTTGGTATCTTGACGGCGAATATATCGGAGTTTCGTCGGACAATAAAACTTTTTTTTATAATATTCCCGACGGTGAACATATCATCAGCGCATCTGACTCCGACGGGCGAACTTCATTTGTAAATATAAAAGTCTTTACGCCCTGCAAACGTGAGCCTGATGAATTATTGCTAAAA
>JAFVEW010000178.1 GCA_017475805.1 Synergistaceae bacterium
GGCAACAACCCGTTCTGCATTGCAATTCCGCGCGAAGACGGTCAGATTGTCGTTGACATGGCCATGAGCCAGTACGCTTACGGGAAATTGGGAGTTTACCGTCTCGCTGGTAAAAAACTTCCTTACCCTGGAGGCTTTGACAAAAACGGAAAACTGACGGATGACCCGGGCGAGATTGAGGAGTCAATGAGGATTTTGCCGACTGGTTACTGGAAAGGTTCAAGCCTTGCAATAGCACTTGACCTTGCGGCGGCGGCGATTTCAAACGGGCTTTGCGGCTCGGACATGGACGCCAACAATAACGGAAGCTGCACGGGCTGTTCACAGATTTTCATTGCGATAGACCCGTACATGTTCGGCGATAAAAAAGAAATTCAGGCAATGCTCAATAGGCGCGTCAAAATTGCTGACGAAGCGCACCCTATTGACCCGAAGCACCCAGTTAAATGCCCGGGAGAAAGCACTGTTGAACGCCGCAAAAAGAGCATGGCTGACGGAGTTCAAGTAGACGATTCTATATGGGAGCAAGTCTGCGCTATAGCCGAAGGTAAATCGCTATCAGGCCACGTAGAATAATGAGAAATTAGGAGTTAGGAAGTAGGAATGAAAAAAACAAAAAAATTTTCAGTAACTTATTCTTAATTTCTACTAAAAAATTTGAGGAGGGAAAATTAAAAATGTATTCATGCAACATTAAAATCTCAACGAAATACGATTATCTTTCTGAGAAATTCAAAGCTGGCTATAAATGGCTCGCTGAAACAGATATTAAGGCCCTTAAAGACGGCGCGTATCCTATCTTAGGCGACGATGTCGTTGCTAACGTTCAGAGCTACACGACCGAACCTGCGGAAAAACGTAAATTTGAAGCTCATGATAAATATTTTGACATTCAGTATATTGCTGAAGGCCAAGAATATTTTGAAGTTTGTCATCGCGAGGGCCTTAAAGAATGCGAGGCTCACCCTGAAAAAGATTTATATTTCTTTGAAGAGCCTGAACTTTCAGGAATGATTCTTCTTAGTGAAGGCGATCTAATCGTTGTTGAACCTGAAGAAGCTCACAAGCCACGATGTGCAGCAGGCACTCCCGTTAAAGTCAAAAAAGTCGTCGTAAAAGTTAAAATCTAAGGAGGAATAAATTATGCAGATAGTTTATGAACTTGCTCCCGGTCTTCGTCTCGTTGACCTTTCAAAATTAGTTGATCCGGCAACAGAAACACGCCGCTGCAAACTTAACCGTTTCAATACGGGCGGCCCGATCCCTGATTTTCACACGAACGTTGACATTATGACTCACTTGGGAACTCACGCGGAATGCCCTTATCATCATGATGATAACTGGCCTGACGTTACAGGCGTTCCTCTCACAACTTTTGTCGGCAGAGGCGTTTATGTTGACTTCAAAGAGACTTGCGCCCCTAATTCACACATAACGGCGAAAGACTTAGACCGCGAAGCTAAAAAAGTCCGTGAAGGCGACATCGTCATAATCGACTCGTCTTACAAGCTCAATCCCTTTACGCCGGATACGAACACTGAAAAAGATAAAAGACTTTTCGTGAACGGTGAGACAGCAGAATGGTTCAAGGCCAAGAAAGTAAAAGCTGTAGGCTTTGGCGACGGAGTTTCAATCGAAAACTGCAACGAAGACGTTAAACCGTTTCATGATATTCTTTTAGCTGAAAATATAATTTTTATCGAGGTTCTTAAGAATCTTGAGCAGCTTAAACGTGATGTTTTCTTCATGTCCTTTGCGCCGTTGCCAATTAAGGGACTTGATTCGAGTCCTGTTCATGCTTACGCTATCGAGGGAATTAAGGAGTTCTCGGAATGAGAATAGCAGTAATCGGCGGAGGAGCTATGGGTTCAATCTATGGCGGCCGCCTCTCTCTAAAAAATGAAGTTTATCTTGTTGACACCAACAAGGCCGTAATCGATGCGATTAATCAAAACGGTTTAATCCTTGAA
>JAFVEW010000179.1 GCA_017475805.1 Synergistaceae bacterium
AAAATAATTTAATTTTTATTGAAGGCACAGGACACACTTATCAACAAAAACATCAAGAGACTGCCGATAAAATAGCAAAGCAAATCCAAGAATGGCTAAAGTAAAAAAAAAATTAGGAGCTTTGCGCTCCTAACTTTTTTCTAGCTTTTACCTATTCGATTTAATGAACTTTAATCTTTATTAAAGAATAAGTCTTACCGTTTAACAACTTTGATCCCTAAATTCTTTGAAACAGACTCTCATACTGCGTTATAGGCGTAGACTTTCAAATTGGTGGCGTAATAAATCTCAATTTCGCTAAATTTCAGCATCCACCCGGCAAAAGAGTCAGAGTTGAAGATTCTCGATGGGAATAGAACTTCCTGACAAAGTATTGTTGCATTTGACAATTTTGAAACCCTATTACGGCAGCGGAGAAAAAATATTAAGATTTAAGCAAATTTTTTTACGGAGGTAAATTAATATGCAACACAAATCAAAATATCAGTCCCGCACCCATGTCGTTATGGTAGCATTGCTTCTCGTTCTCATGCTGGCCGTTACGGCTCAGGCGTCCACTTTCACAGCTCCGAAAAAGCTCGCCGATTATCTTTATTACATGGAATATACCGACTATGTTCCTAACCTCACGACGGGCGAGCAGGTCAAAACGGGCTTCGCGTGCTCTGCCGTGCGCAACGGAAATTTCTACGGGCGCAATTTGGACTTAGATTACTCAGATGTCCCGGAATTTGTAATCAAAGTTGCCGCGAAAGAATCTGATGGACGTTACGCAAGCATAGGAATGGCCGCAATTCTCACGCTGAAATCCGGTGAAGTTGACAAAGTTTCGGAAGCCGAGCTGCTCGCAATGCCAAACCTGACATTTGACGGAATTAACGAAAACGGCGTGGCCATGAACTGCAACGTCGCTCCTGCAATTGACATGGACTTCGCCACGCTGCTCTCGACAAATTACGGCAAGCCGCGCATTCATGCCGTCGCGGTAGTCCGTTACGTTCTTGACCACGCGAAATCCGCCGCTCATGGCGTTGAGCTGCTGAAAAATATGGACATTTACGGCGGTTACGGCACATGGGGACTTCACTGGATGCTTTCTGACGAGAAAGAAACTTACATCATCGAATGCATTGACGGCGAACTTATCGCAAGGAACGACACGGACAATATCATGACAAATTTTTATGTAAACTACGCGCCTAATACTCCTTACGCAAAGCATATAGCACAGACAGGGCAGACAGTAGCAGGAAAAGTCTATGAGAGCTTCCCGATTCTTACGCCACATGCCTGCGGAGTTGAACGTTACGCCATACTTAAAGAGCATTACGCAGAAGGCGCAGAATCCGCTGAAGGAATGTCTCGCTTAATGGAGCGCGTAAAATATACACAATCTTATGAAGCTGATACAAATCCGTTCTGGTACACGGAGTTTAACGAAGGGGATTTGACAATCGCAAATACTCCTATGGATTTCAAAGCAGTTATTAATTACATGATTGATACCTACAAGCTGCACGACAGGAACATTCAGCCCAATAACTTTTGGCAGACATGGCACACGGCGGTTTACGACTTTGCAAACAAGACACTCCGTCTGAACATTCAGGAGGATTACACGAAGCATTACGATTTCAAGTTGGACTAAAAAATTCATTTCGTAGCCCTCGAAGCTTAAGAGGGCTTTATTATGTTTTTTGAGCCCCCTGCTGCAGGGGCTCATATTGCTTTAATTTTTATTTGCTTATTTCCGAATAACTATCTTTCACTAAACAAACGACTTTCATTGGAAGTTTCACGATATTTTTTTCTGACGGACTCACAGTCGAAATCCATTCTGAAACAGGAATTTTCTCGCCGTTTTCAGGCGGCGTTATAGTTGCGATTGGCAAGGCTTCATGTTCTCGGAAATGGTCAAAAAGTTCTTTAATAGTTTTGCCGTCGTATTCTTCTGGAGCATCGAACGAAGCAAAGCTGTGTCCGTCATCAGCTGTCGAAAGAACGTCGCGGATAAATGCCGAAATTCCCTCATTATGAGTACACATTGCCGTTATATCTGCGATTAGGCTGTCAGTGTATAAAATATCGTCGACATGAGCGTAACGAGCGTATCTTTCATTTTCAGGGTCATGAAGTTCCATTACAGTGTAAACATCAGGTGCAATGGCTTCAATAGCAAGACCCGTTAAAATCGTGTGTGAATCATCATCGCCAAAATCAGGGTCTCCTAAGATTATCGCGCCTTGTGCTTTCTCGACACCGCCTTTAATTAAAGCTTCGCGCTCTGAAGGATTGCCCTGAACGTAAAAAATTTCTCCTGATAAATTATTCGGACGTTCTTTAGCTATTAACGCAATTTGACGCCCCGACGCTATTAACTCTTTGACTAAATAAGGCCCGCGACCGTTCCAGCCGCAAACTAAAACATGGCCTTCAAATTTGCAGTTATTTATCCCCATCATCTCCCCTAACATTTTTTTAAGCTGACTATTAATTAATCTCTGCATGACTTCAGCAAAAACTACACCGAACAAAGCCACTCCGAAAATCGATAATAGAAACACTATGATTCGCCCGCCGAATGTCTTTGGCGAAGAAGCAAACTCTCCCTGACCTATCAGCGTGAAAAGGACGCTCCAAAGCGAATCTAAATAATTACCCGTAAAATTTTTTTACTGACAAAATACAAGAAACGCACTGCCGAATAATAATCCCAAAAATAAAATTAATGAGCCTAAAAGACGGTGCTTAAATTTTTTTGAGAAAGCTATTCCGCGCTTGG
>JAFVEW010000180.1 GCA_017475805.1 Synergistaceae bacterium
GACGCTGAAAAAGTTAAAGATTTAGCTTTAAGTGAAGACGTCCAAGCTACGATAATTGCGCGAGTAAATAATTCAGGCCGAATGAAAATGACTTGGCGCGGCAAAGAAATTGTTAATCTTTCGCGCGAATTTATAAACAGTAACGGAGCAGCACGCAAAATTTCAGTTAGGAATGAGAATTTAGAAATTAGACATGAAAAAGAAAATCTTAAACTTTCTGAAATTCTTAAAAATCTGAACGTCTGTTCACAGCGCGGACTCGCTGAAAGATTTGACTCGACCGTCGGAGCTCACAGCGTTTTGATGCCGTTCGGCGGAAAATTTCAAAAAACTCCTGCTCAAGCAATGGCCGCGAAAATTCCTGTAGGCAATCACGAGACTGATACATGCTCCGTGATGTCATGGGGATTTGATCCTTATATTTCAGAAAAATCGCCTTTTGACGGAGCTTATTTAGCCGTTCTTGAATCGCTCTGCAAGATAATAGCAACAGGAGCTAATCTTAAAAAATGCTGGCTGACTTTCCAGGAATATTTCGGAAAACCCGGCGATGATCCAAAGCGTTGGGGATTACCTTTCGGTGCTTTGCTCGGAGCTTTGAAAGCTCAATTAGATTTTGAAGTCGCTGCTATAGGCGGCAAAGACTCAATGAGCGGCTCTTTCACGGATATTAACGGGAAAAATTTAGACGTTCCGCCGACTTTGATTTCTTTCGCTGTAGCTGTAACGGACGTGAAAAAAATTCTCTCGCCTGAATTTAAGAAAGCCGATTCAAAAGTTTATATTCTTGAGCCTGAATATGACGAGCGCGGCCTGCCGGTTAGAGATTCGATGCTGAAAAATTTTGCATTAATCGAAGAATTAAATTCGCAGGGAAAAATTTTAGCTTGTTATGTTCCGACGTTCGGCGGAGTCAAAGCTGCGATTTTCAAGATGTGTCTTGGAAATAATTTAGGCTTTGAATTTGAAAATTTTGATGTTGATGACAGGCGCGGAAAATTCATAATCGAATCTAATTCTGAATTAAATCTTAAAGTTTTAGGCAAAGTGCTTGAAGCTCCTGAATTAATTTTCGATGATGAGAAAATTAAATTAGCCGACGCTGAAAAAATTTATAATTCACCGCTCGAAAAAATTTTCCCGACGAAAACTTACGAAGCCGCAAAAATCCTTGAGATTAAATTTAGCGGAAAGAAAAGTTTTTCAACCCCTCATTTCTCACTATTAACTCCTAATTTTCTTATTCCTGTTTTTACCGGGACAAATTGCGAATATGAAACTGCTAAGGCAATTTCAAAGGCCGGAGGTCAAGCAAAAATCTTTGTCGTTAGGACTTTGACGCCTGAATTAATGAAAATTTCAGCAGAAGAATTTGCAAAAGAATTAAAATCTTCTCAAGCTCTCGTTTTGCCCGGAGGATTTTCAAACGGCGATGAACCTGACGGCTCAGGGAAATTCATTGCGATATTTTTACGCAGTCCTGTTGTTCGTGAAGCTCTTGAAGATTTAATCGACAGACGCGGCGGACTCGTTGCGGGAATTTGTAACGGTTTCCAAGCTCTCGTTAAAACGGGCTTGCTTCCTTACGGTAAAATCTGCGAGCCTGACGAACTCAAAGCGACTTTGACTTTTAATAAAATCGGCCGACATCAATCAAAAATAATTTTATCCCGTGTTCTTAATAATTCTTCGGTGTGGCTTAGAAATACTAAAATCGGCGAAATTTATTCGATTCCGATTTCTCACGGCGAAGGAAGATTTGAATGTTCACAGGAAACTCTTGAAAGTTTAATGACAAACGGCCAAGTCGCAGGGCAATATGTAAATCTTGAGGGTGTCGCCTCAATGGAAACGCAATATAATCCTTCAGGTTCATTCGGTGATGTAGAATGTTTAACCTCGCCTGACGGAAGAATTTTAGGCCGCATGGGACATGTTGAAAGAGTCGGACGCGATTTATATAAGAACGTTCCGGGCAATTATGAAATGAAATTTTTTGAATCAGCCGTAAGTTTTTTTAAGAATTAAAATAAATTTTCTACTTCCTGCCTCCTAATTCCTAATTATTATTTATAAAGAGGAGTGTTAAATTTTGGATAGAACAAGTCTTGAATCATATTTAGGCAAAAATATTGAATTATGGCTTATGCCTGATGGACGCAGAACTATAACGGGC
>JAFVEW010000181.1 GCA_017475805.1 Synergistaceae bacterium
CATTCTGGGCGATCAGACCGACCGGCTGCCGGGCAAGCTGATCGACATATTGGCCGTCATCGCGCTGATCGCGGGCACGGCGACGACATTTTCCCTGGCCACCCCACTGCTGAGCCGCGCCCTCAGCACCAGTTCCGGCAGTTCCTGTTCCTGAACCGCCCGAACCTGACGGAGCTGTTCCCCCGCACGGCGATACTGCTGTCGTTGATTCAGCCATGTTAAAAAATTCCCTTCATTAAGAAATAAAAAAATTTGGAGGAAAAAGGAAAATAACTCCTAATTCCTCACTCCTAACTCCTCACTGTTTTACTTCCACATGGGCGAGTACTTTGAAAGCCCTGCGTATTTCGCCGTGTCTGCAAGTTCTTCTTCGATTCTAAGAAGCTGATTGTATTTTGCGATTCTATCTGTACGCGCAATGCTTCCTGTTTTAATCTGGCCTGCACGGGTTGCAACTGCTAAGTCGGCAATGAAAGTATCTGCTGTCTCGCCTGAACGGTGAGAAACTACAGCCGCGTAACCTGCATCAGCTGCCATTTGAATAACCTGCATTGTTTCGCTGACTGTTCCGATCTGATTCAATTTTACAAGAACAGCATTAGCAATTCCCTGCGAAATTCCGCGCTCAAGAATCTTAGGATTCGTTACGAAAAGGTCATCGCCGACAAGCTGAATTTTTTTGCCAAGTGAAGCAGTGAGATTTGCCCAGCCTTCCCAGTCGTCTTCGGCGCAGCCGTCTTCGATTGAAATTACAGGGTAATTCGCAACTAAATCTTCATAGAGTTTAACGAGTTCGCCCGAAGTGTATTTAGCTCCGCCGCTCTTTGTGAAGATATATTTATTTTCATCAGTGTTGAAAAATTCTGATGATGCAACGTCAAGAGCGAAACTTACATCAGTGCCGGGCGTATAGCCTGCTTTGTTGACGGCTTCCATGAGTAAATCAAGGGCTTCACGATTGTCTTTGAGGTTAGGAGCAAAGCCACCTTCGTCGCCGACGCCCGTTGAATATCCTCGACCTTTAACGCAGCTCTTTAACGCGTGATAAACTTCCGCGCCCATTCTGAGAGCTTCAGTGAATGACTTTGAATTATGAGGAACAATCATAAATTCCTGGAAGTCAACAGTGCTGTCTGCGTGTGCACCGCCGTTGATGACGTTCATCATAGGAGTAGGAAGCAAGTAGCCGCCGATTCCGCCGAGCCAAGCATAAAGCGGTAAGCCGTGAGACTCAGCAGCTGCACGAGCGTTAGCCATTGATACACCGAGCAAAGCGTTCGCTCCTAATTTTGATTTTCCTTCTGTGCCGTCAAGAGCGATCATAGCTCTGTCTAATGCGCCCTGATCATCAGCGTCCATTCCCAAAATTTCGGGAGCGATTTTCTCGTTTACGTTTTCGACAGCGTGCTGAACGCCTTTGCCGTTATAGCGGGCTTCTTTGTCGCGGAGTTCTAATGCTTCATGAACACCTGTTGATGCTCCTGAAGGAACGGCTGCGCGTCCCATTGAGCCATCTTCGAGATAAACGTCTGCTTCGAGCGTTGGATTTCCTCTTGAGTCAAGAATTTCACGGGCATGAATACCAATAATTGATGCCATTGAAAAAACCTCCTGATAAATTTTTTTATAATCAGCGTGTATTATACATTAAAAAAAGTTAGGAATTAGGAATGAGGAGTGAGGAATTTTTTATCTTTTCACTCCTAACCCCTAACTCCTCACTCCTAATTATTAAACGGTTTCTCGTCGGGCTTAACAGGACGCTCCTCTAATTGCTCCCACGAAATTGTTTTAGGACGTTTCAAAATTGCTTCGTCAGCGCAAGTAACTTTGACTTTCAAAACGCGGTTTATATAAGCGATTTCAATAATATTTCCTTCACGAACTTCTGCCGACGGTTTACACTCGCGACCTTCGAGCCTAACTGCTCCTAATTCAATCATTTCTTGAGCAACTGTCCGACGTTTGACAAGACGGGCAAGTTTCAAAAATTTATCGAGTCTCATAAAAAATTCCTTCTTGATTAAATCATATTTTTTAGAGCTATTCTATCATTCTGTATATTTTATTCTGTATATCAAACTTAAGCACGAGATTTTTCATATCGTAAACTAAAATAATGTAATAAAAAGTTTGCAATGATTTTTTATAGCTAAATATATAAAAATGAATTTGACTAATAAAACTTATAGTGTTTTAATTTTTATGATACTTAAATTTTCAAAGTTTCAAAAGGAGACTTTTTTATGTTTTCAAAGAAAATTTTTTTAGTTCTTCTTGCGGTTTTAGCTTTTTCGATTTCGTCAACAGCTTTCGGCGCAAGCGTTACTGTGAGCGAACCTCAAAGTTCAGGATTTTTAGTAACGGGCTCGTCTATTTCTTTACCTGTCGAATTTAGCGGAGTCGCAAACGGAGTCAATTACACCGCAAAATCCGTAACAGACTCGTCCGGGACTGCAATAAATTTTAAGTTTTCTGATAGTGTTTTGACTCTTACTAATTCAGAAAAAATGAGCAAAACTACAGACACTTACACGGCCGTTTTTGGAGCTGACACAGCCGAAGACATTCAAGCAACTTTCAAACTTTATACGACTGACGCAAGCTCATACGTTGCGAATAACGCAGCGGGACTCGAAATTTTGACGACGCCGGTCGGCGCGGTTTCAAGTATCGACGCAGAACTCAAAGCTAATAATTTAGTCAATGCCATCGACTATACGACATCGAGCGAAAATTCTTCGGCATCTTACAGCTCGGGTGCGAGCAACGAAATTAAAGATTCTGGATTTTCTCTCAGCGTGAAATTATCGAACGTTCCTGAAAATAAATTCGCGATTATAGGCTTCTCAAAAGCGGCTTATCTTAACGCAGAAACTTTAGGCAGCTCTGAAGCTTACGAAAAAATTTCTGAGATACTAAAAAAACAGCCAACCGCGGAAGAAGGCGGCGTGACATTTTATCTTCTCGACTCAGCTGCGTTCAAAGAAATGGGTATTTCAGTCAGATCCTCAAATCCTGACCGTGATTTAACAGACTCTGTCGGCGCGGGCGCGATATTCGCAGAAAATTCGATTGCGTTGATTTACGGTGCAATGCTTGCGGACTCCAGCACGATCGAAGAAGGCACATATACACTTTCACCCGAAGGCGAGAATTTGCTCAACGACGGAGCGAATGACGACGAAATTAAAGCATCATGGTATTTGACTTTATCAGACGGGATTGTAGGCGGCTCAGGCGGCGGTTGCAACGTCATGAATTTTTCTGGAGCGGCTTTATTATTTGCAGCGATTCTAAAAATAATTAGAAGTTAGGGGTAAGGGAATAAAAAAATCTCTCATTCTTAATTAATTTTCGCTTAAAATTTTTTCTCCTCTTGCGTAAAAATCTTAAACGACTAAAATTTTATATATCATTTCAATTCTTGGAATATAAAAATTTTGAAAGGAGATTTTTTTATGTATTCGTTTTTAGGCGGCCTTGTAATTTTAATTCTCGGCTATTTTATCTACGGCGGAATCGTTGATAAAGTTTTCGCCCCTGACGACAGAAAAACACCTTGCGTTGCGCACCCTGACGGAGTTGACTATGTTCCTATCACACCGGGCAGAGCGTTTTTAATTCAGCTTCTTAACATCGCAGGACTTGGGCCTATATTCGGAGCTTTAACAGGCGCGATTTGGGGACCTCAGGTTTATTTATGGATAGTATTCGGAACGATTTTAGCCGGAGCTGTTCATGATTATCTTGTCGGTATGCTTTCAGTTCGTAACGACGGCGCGAGCGTTTCAGAAATCACAGGAAAATATCTCGGCGGTTTCATGCTTCATGTTATGAGATTGTTCTCAGTCGTGTTGCTTGTCATGGTCGGCGTTGTCTTCATGGTAGGACCGGCAGGATTGCTTGCTATCATGGTAACTCAAGGAACGAGCGGTGCTGTAGGTGCTGGCGGAGCTGCTGCTTCTTTCATGGGATATTCAACAGCAGAATGGACGAAAATTTTAACGGTTGTAATTCTCGTTTATTACTTCCTTGCTACTCTTCTTCCTATTGATAAGGTTATTGGAAAAATTTATCCGTTGTTCGGACTTTGCTTAATTTTCATGGCAATCGGAATTGGCGGCGTTACCGTTTATAATCACATTCAGGGAACAAAGCCCATGATTGAACTTTGGGAAGGTCTCTACAACATGCACCCGAAAGCTGACTCAATGCCTATTTGGCCTTTGATGTTCATCACGGTTGCTTGCGGAGCTATTTCAGGCTTCCACGCTACACAGTCCCCGATGATGGCACGCTGCTTAACTTCAGAGCGTCAGGGTCGTTTCGTTTTCTATGGCGCAATGGTTGCCGAAGGAATTATCGCTCTTATTTGGGCTTCGGCAGGTATCGCTTTCTATAACGGAACAGACGGCTTCTCAACAGCAGGACTTTTAGCGGTCGGCGGCGGCAACTCAACATCGGTCTATCAAATTTCCGTAGGACTTCTTGGGCCTATAGGAAGTATCCTTGCTCTTCTCGGCGTCGTAGCTTGCCCGATTACTTCAGGCGATACAGCTTTCAGAAGCGCACGTTTAACTCTTGCCGACTGGTTCAAGATTGACCAGAAAGGTTTTGCTCCTCGTCTTGCTTTAGCTTTACCGTTATTAGCAGCAGGCTATGCTATTTCATTCTTAGATTACGGCATAGTATGGCGTTACTTCTCATGGTCTAACCAAACTCTTGCTATGATAGCTTTATGGGCTGGTGCTGTATATCTTTGCAGAAACGTTGGCGCGGCAAAAGGATTTATCGCGGCGATCCCTGCAGCTTTCATGAGCGCGGTAAGCGTTACATATTTCTGCATTGCTCCTGAGTGCTATTTAATGCTTGAGAGAAATCTTGCTTACGGAATCGGAATCGGTGTTGCGATTTTGTTCTTCATAATTTACTGGGTCAGAGTTTATTCGCCCGAATCAAAAAAGGCTTAAACTCATGAAGAAAATAATTTCAGTTGAGGGCATGGGCTGTCAAAATTGCGTCAAACATGTTAAAGAAGCTCTCGAAGCTCTTGACGGTGTTGACAAAGCCGAAGTCAGCCTCGAAAAAAATAACGCAGTCGTAACTCTTTCAAAAGATGTTTCCGACGAAGTAATTAAATCTGCAATCGATGAAGCAGGTTATGACGTTTCAAAAATCGAAGCGGCGTAAAAAAACAATTAGGAATTAGGAGTGAGGAGTTATTTTTTAATTCCTCATTTCTTATTCTTGAATAAATAATTTAATATTTCCGCTTTCTATATCATATTCAATGTTTGAAGCAATGCCTTTCAAGACGCTCATCGATAATTCATCGGCCGTTTCCAAAGGATTAAAATCTTTTAAGCCGTGATTAATGTTCATTGTTGCCTCGCCTTTTTCTTCCGAGTATTCGACAGCGATGTTAATATCAGAATTTTCAAGTTTTGGCAGCAAAATTTGTTGAACAAGTTCCTCAAAGGCAAGCTGTAAATGATTGCAAATTCGCCCTGCAACAAGATTTTTCTTGCAATAGTTCTCAATGCTTGAAACAGTAGCGGGAAAATCATAATTTTTA
>JAFVEW010000182.1 GCA_017475805.1 Synergistaceae bacterium
GCTCCTTTACAATGATTGATACGGGCGGCATTGAGCCCGACAGCAGTGACATCATTTTGTCGCAGATGCGGGAGCAGGCGCAGATTGCCATTGAGACCAGTGATGTGATCATTTTTATGGTGGATGCGCGGACAGGTATGGTGGACGCGGATCTGCAGGTTGCGGACCTGCTCAGAAGAAGTCAGCGGCCGGTTGTGCTGGCTGTCAACAAGGTGGATTCTTTCAAACGGCAGGAAATGGACGTCCTATTGAAGTAAAGAATGAGCTTTCTTCGGGCAATGTTCCTGAGTCGCTTACCACTGCAAAAGCATTAAATTGCAAACAGTTATAATCATGAAAACCGAGCGGCTCATGTTGTATGACGCGATTATCGAGCTTAAAGTTAGAATTTTCAAGACGCTTGCGACTTCGAGGGTGGCAGGAATACAAAACAGGAAGATTATATTTTTCAGCCATTTTGTTAATTGCGTTAAAGAGACTCAAAAAATTTTTTTCTGTGTCGATATTTTCCTCACGATGAGCGGAAAGAAGAATATATTTTCCTTTTTCGAGGCCTAATTTTTTGTGAATATTACTCGCTTGAATTTTAGGTAAATTTGCGCGTAAGACTTCGGCCATAGGACTGCCCGTTACATAAGTCCGTTCCTTAGGAAGACCGCATTCAGCTAAATATCTTCGAGCGTGTTCGCTGTATGCAAGATTAACATCTGAAATTATATCAACGATTCTGCGGTTAGTCTCTTCTGGTAAACACTCATCTTTGCATCTGTTGCCTGCTTCCATGTGAAAAATCGGGATATGGAGGCGTTTCGCGCTAATAGCTGAAAGACAGCTGTTAGTATCTCCTAAAATTAAGAGTGCGTCAGGATTTATTTGCGTCATAAGTTCATAACTTTTTGCTAAAATATTTCCCATTGTCTGACCGAGATTGTCGCCTACTACGTTTAAGTAAATATCAGGAGGATCAAGCTCTAAATCTTCAAAGAAAACGCCATTAAGATTGTAATCATAATTTTGTCCTGTGTGAGCTAAAATTGTATCAAAATATTTGCGGCTTTTTTTTATAACTTCAGAAAGCCTTATGATCTCAGGACGAGTCCCGACAATAATTAATAATTTAATTTTGCCGTTATTTTCCCAATTAGGCTCAGGCATTTTTGACACTCCAATTTTTTAACGCTTCTTTAACATAATCAGTTGTTAAAATTTTTTCAGCAACTTCTTCGACGTCAAGCAGCTTTGTGTTATGACTTGTATAACTTTCTTCTGCTTCGGTTACAACTTTTCCTTCTACAAAAAATTTATCATAATTTAAGTCGCGGTTATCGGCAGCAACTCTGAAATAATCTCCTAAATCTTCACTACGCAAGCGTTCCTCACGGGTCATTAACGTTTCATACAATTTTTCACCGTGCCTAGTTCCGATAATTTGAGTCCCAGTATCGCCGAAAAGTTTTTGAACTCCTTTAGCAAGATTACCTATTGTGCTTGCAACTGACTTTTGAATAAATAAATCGCCGGGTTTTGCGTTATTAAATGCGAATTTTACTAATTCGACAGCTTCATCTAAATTCATTAAAAATCGCGTCATATTAGGATTGGTAATTGTAATCGGCTGACCATTTTTTATTTGTTCAATAAACAGCGGTATAACAGAGCCTCGACTGCACATGACATTACCGTAACGAGTACAGGAAATTATAGTTTTTCCACGTTCTGCAGCTATACGGGCGTTTGCAAAAATAACATGTTCCATCATTGCTTTGGAAATTCCCATTGCGTTAATTGGATAAGCCGCTTTATCAGTGCTGAGACAAACAACACGCTTTACGTCTGCATCTATAGCCGCATGAAGTACGTTGTCAGTGCCCTCAATGTTAGTTTTCACAGCTTGCATCGGGAAAAATTCACATGATGGAACTTGTTTTAAGGCAGCCGCGTGCCAAACGTAATCAACGCCGGGCATAGCGTCAGCAACTGAACGCGGATCGCGAACATCGCCGATATGAAATTTTACTTTTTTTGCAAATTCAGGATATTTAGCTTGCAATTCGTGGCGCATATCGTCCTGTTTCTTTTCATCGCGCGAAAAAATTCTGATTTCGCCTATATCTGTCGTCAAAAAATGTTTAAGGACGGTCGAGCCGAAAGACCCGGTGCCGCCCGTAAGTAGTAAAACTGCGTTACTAAATTCAGACACAA
>JAFVEW010000183.1 GCA_017475805.1 Synergistaceae bacterium
ATCGCTTTATCTCAGTACGACTTTGATGTCCTTAGCTATAGGATTAGCGGCGGCGAATTTTTTTAGACCCGGCGTTTTAATGCAAATTCCAAAGAATATTCAAGTAAATATCGAAAGTGCCATACCTGTTACGGATATAATTTTAGATATTTTCCCGAGCAATCCAATATCATCAATGGCTAACGCTAACATGCTTCAGATTATAGTCTTCTCATTTTTTGTCGGTCTTGCCTGCTTAGTTACGGGCGAGCCTGGCAAAAAAGTTTCAAAGTTCTGTGCATGGTTTGCCGAGATAATGTATTCAGTAACGAAGTTCGTGATGATTTTCGCTCCCTATGGCTTTTTCGCGTTGATTGCTGATGCTGCTGCAAAATTTGGGATGTCGATTTTAGCTCCGTTCGCGAAATTAATTCTTGTCATTTACGGAAGCGCATTTCTCCACGCTTTGATTATTTACTCACTGATGATTTTAATTTTTTGCCGCCGTTCGCCTGTATGGTTTTTCAAGGGCATTGAAGAGACGATAATAACGTCCTTTGTAACACGTTCGAGTGCCGGGACTTTGCCTGTAACTCTTAATAATGTCCGCGAAAATTTCGGAGTTTCAGAAGGCATTAGCTCTTTCGTTTTGCCTCTCGGAGCTACGATTAATATGGACGGAACGGTTTTATATTTAGGCGTCTGTGCGTTGTTTGTTGCTCAGGCTTTTAATGTTTTAGTTACGCCGAACATGTTAATCGCGATAGCTGTATCATCGACGTTAGCTTCAATCGGAGCGGCAGGAGTTCCCGGAGCTGGCTTAATAATGCTTACGACAGTTTTATCGAGTGTAGGCCTACCTGTTGAAGGCGTCGGCTTAGTCGCTGGAATTGATGTTATATTAGGCGGCCTTCGTTCATGCTTAAACGTTGTAGGAGACGCGGCTGTCTGTGTTGTTGTTGCGTCAAGCGAGGGCGAAGAGTTAAAACAGTGAGGAATTAGGAGTGAGGAAGTAGGAAGTAAAAAATAAGTCTTGCTATAATAATAAAAATTTTTCCAGAAGGAGTTTTATAAAAATGAAAATTGCAATAGGCTGCGACCACGCCGGATATGTTCTAAAAGACGCGGTTGTTAATTTTTTACGCTCAAAAGAAGTTGAAATTCTTGATTTAGGTGCTTATGAATTAAACGCTGATGATGATTATACAAATCCCGGTTTCAAAGTCGGCGGAGCAATTCTTGACGAAGAAGCTGATTTAGGTGTCCTTATGTGCGGGACGGGCTTTGGAATTTCAATCGCTGCTAATAAAGTTCCCGGCGTCCGTGCTGTTCCTTGCTGCACAGCGGAACAGGCGAAAATGGCTAAAGCTCATAATAATGCAAACGTCATAGCACTTGGAGGAAATTTAATTAAACCCGAAGACGTCGCAGGAATTTTAGAGACTTGGCTTTCAACTCAATTTGAGGGCGGCAGGCACTTAAGACGAATAAATAAAATCGCTCAAGCTGAAAAATCGACGCTTAACATGATTCATCAGGGCGGTGGCCGTGTAGTTATTTTTAATCATCCGTTAGTTCAGCATAAAGTAGGAATAATCCGCGACGTCAATACGAGCGTTAAACAATTCCGTGAACTTTTACAGGAAATTGCGGGCTTAATGGTCTATGAAATCACTCGAAACTTGCCATTAACAGACAAAGAAGTTCAAACGCCTATCGAGAAGACAAAAGTTAAAACAATCGAAGGCAAAAAATTAGCAATCGTTCCTGTTTTGCGTGCAGGTTTAGGAATGGTAGACGGAATTTTACAGGTTGTCCCTAATGCTAAAGTCGGACATATCGGACTTTATCGCGACCCTAAGACGCTTGAGCCTGTTGAATATTATTGCAAGTTGCCGTTTGACATTGAAGAGCGTGAAATTTTTGTGTTAGACCCGATGTTAGCTACGGGCGGAAGTGCAAGCGCGGCAATAAGTTTAATCAAGAAGCGCGGTGGACGTAAAATTTCATTAGTTTGCTTAATCGCAGCTCCTGACGGAATTGAGAAAGTTCACACGGATCATCCTGACGTTTCGATTTTTATCGCGGCTCTTGACTCTCACTTAAATGACCACGGCTATATCGTTCCTGGACTTGGCGACGCCGGCGACAGACTTTTTGGAACAAAGTAGGAATTAGGAAATAGGAAGTAGGAAGTAAAAAATATTTCTCACTCCTCACTCCTAATTCCTAATTATTAAAAATGTTAGATGTAAAATTATTTCTGTTTATAATAATTGGATTTTTTTGGGGAGGCTTGACTGCGCCTGTTTCGATAAAATTAGCCGGCCTCTATGGAATTATTGACATTCCTGACGCCCGAAAAATTCACAAAGGACAAATGCCTCGTGGTGCAGGCTTGGGCTTATGGCTTGGATATTTACTAATGTCTGTGATAATGTCTGCTGAAATACCAAGTCTGCGTTACATAGCGACAGGTGGAACTTTAATTTTTTTCTGCGGTTATCTTGATGACATGTGCTCATTAAGTCCGTTTCTGCGTTTAGCTCTTCACATGATAGCTTCGGCTCTCGTAGTAATACCCATGAATTTTAATCCTGTTGTAAGTTTTTTTGCAATTTTTTGGATAGCGGGTCTCACGAGTGCATATAATTTAATTGACGGCATGAACGGCCTTTGTATCTCGCTTTTTATAGCATCATCTGTTGCTTTATTTGTTTTAGGCAACGACTATACAATAATCTATACGGGAGCAATGGCATTAGGAATTTTGTGTTGGAATTTTCCTGCTGCTCAAACGTTTTTAGGCGACGGAGGCAGCACGTTATTAGGATATTTATTTGCATCGCATTTCATGACGTCGGCATTACCAAATCTTAAAAGCGTCAGAGTTTATGAGTTTATTTTAATGCTCGTTCTATTCGGAGGTATTCCAGTTGTTGACACTCTTACGGCTTTTACAAGACGAATGTTATCAGGAAAATCTCCTTTTTACCCGGATAAAAAACATTTGCACCATATTTTAATTTCATTCACCGGCTCGAACATTTTAACCGTCAGTATTATCTTGAGTTTGCAGGTTTTAATGCTGTTTGCCGGAATACAATTATATTTGAGGATACAATGAAAAATATTACATGCGTAACAGGCACTCGCCCCGAAGCTATAAAGATGGCTCCTGTAATCTTAGAACTTAGAAAAAATCCTGATTTTCATGTTACAACACTCGCAACAGGTCAACATACTGACATGTTAAGGCAGGCATTAAAAGATTTTGGTATAGTCCCTGATGTTGACTTAAATATTATGAAACAAGCTCAAACGCTGGATTATATAACGTCAAGCGTATTACAGGGCGTTGGAAAATTTTTAGACGAAAATAAACAAGATTTAATTTTAGTTCACGGAGATACTTCAACAACTTTTGCGGCGGCGTTGGCAGGATTTTACAGACATGTTCCCGTAGGTCATGTTGAGGCCGGACTTCGCAGTCATAAATTAGCTTTGCCGTTCCCTGAAGAAGCTAACAGAATTTTAACGGACGGAATTACAAATTTGTTTTTTGCACCGACCGAAGGCGACGCTGAAAATTTGAGACAAGAAGGTAAAAACGAAAATATTTTTATCACAGGTAACACTGTTATAGACGCGCTTTATGATATTATTGAACGGCGAAAAAATCAAAATATGCCTGAACCTGGATATATGCAAAATATAAAAGACAGGCCGATGATTTTAATGACGGCTCACAGGCGCGAGTCTTGGGGTAAAACTCTTGAGATTATCTGCACTGCTGTTGTAGATATTATCAAAGAACACGGCGACGTTTTATTTTTAATACCATTGCATAAAAATCCGGTTGTTCGCGAAATTATAAAAACTTGCTTAAAAGATTTTAGTAATAATGTAATTTTCACAGAGCCTTTGAATTATCCTGAATTTGTTTACGCAATGAGCAAAAGTATTTTTATACTATCAGACAGCGGCGGAGTTCAGGAAGAAGCAAGCGCGATTAATAAACCCGTCTTAATAATGCGAACTTTATCAGAACGTCCTGAAGCTATTACTCACGGAACTTGTATTTTAGTCGGTACAGAGCGCGAAAATATTAGAAACGAAGCCTTGAAAATTCTCAATGAACCTGAATATCTCAACGCTATAATTTCTAAAAATAAAATGCCTTTTGGAAACGGCACAGCAAGCAAAAAAATTCATGAGGCAGTCAGAGAGTTCTTGAAGAGATAATATTGGAGATGAAAATTTTATGAAAAAAAATTTTTTATTGATATTACTCGCAATAATTTTTGCGTCAACGGCTTTTGCTGACGATAGCACTTCTGAAAAATTATTTAAGTTAGTTGAAGACGAAAACGCAACGGCTTCGCAAGTGAAAGACTTAATTGAAGCTGGAGCGGACGTTAATTTTCACAGCAACGATCAGACACTTTTAATGCACGCTTACGAATATAGTAATTATGAAATTGCAAAAATTTTATTAGAATACGGAGCAGACGTCAATGAAAAATATGGATACGGCGGCTCTACTGTTTTGATAGAAGCTTTGTCAGAGATTGGCGAATTGTCTCCTGAGGCAAGAGAATTTGTAAAAGTTTTAATAAAAGCCGGTGCTGATGTTAACTTAAGAGATGATTTTAATTGTCCTCCTTTAGTATTTGCTGCTGAAGATACAGAGACCATAAAAATTTTACTTGATGCCGGAGCTGATGTAAATGCAAGCGACAACGAAGGTGAAACGATTTTAATTAGAGCGGCGGCTTTTAACCCCAATCCTGACGCTATAAAAATTTTATTGGACGCAGGGGCAGACCTCAATGCTAAAGACGAAAACGGCATGAATGCTTTAATTCGTGCGGCAGGCAGCAACGAAAATCCTGAGATTACTAAAATTCTTATTAATGCAGGTTTGAATGTAAATTCTCGCGATAATGAACGCAAAACTCCTTTAATATGGGCAACTACAGGTCTAACTGAAGACTTAGCCGAAATAGGTAACCCAGAAGTCGTTAAATTTTTATTGCAGGCTGGAGCAAATCCAAAATTAAAAGATAAATACGGAAAAACCGCTCTCGACTATGCAAGAGAAGAAAACATCACGCAAATAAAAAAAATTCTTGAAGATTTTACTAAATCTAAATCGAATAAAAATAAAAATTCCAAGAAATCGCGTTAAAAAATTCTAAATTTGTAAAAATGTCTGAAGAAAAAATTTTCCGTAACTCAAAAAATTCTATTTTTCTTGATTTATTCAGCATTCCTGAATATCTTTTGCAGCTTGTCAAAACTCTTCACCCGGAAATGACGGACTTAAAAGAAAACGAAATTAGAATTTTGACGTTGCAAAGCGTGTTTTTTAATCGGCCTTATAATGATTTAGGTATACTTGTAAAAAATAAACTTTTGATTTTAGTTGAAGCTCAAGCAACGTGGTCAATTAATATTTTAATAAGAATTTTGCTGTATCTTGCCTCGACTTATCATGACTACATACATGATAATAAATTATCAGTTTATAGCGATAAAAAAATTGAGCTGCCTGAGCCGGAATTTTATGTGATTTATACAGGCGACAGGAAAATTGATAAAGATATTCTTTCACTTAAAGGAGATATTTTTGAAAATCCTGATGCAAAATTAGAATTAATCGCACGGGTTATTCACGCTGAAAATAAAAATGACATAATAGGCCAATACATAATCTTTTGTCATGTTTTAGACAGTCAGATAAAAATTTATGGCTACACTAAAAAAGCTCTTGAAAATACAATTAAGATTTGTCAAAATTTAGATGTCCTGAAAAAATATCTTGAAAGTAGAAAAAAGGAGGTCACGGATATAATGTTTATTCTGTTCGACCAAGAATATAACATAAAGTTATATGCTGAAGAATACGCAAGAAACCGCGAAATAAAAGGTGCTGTTGAAATGTGTAAAGAGTTCGGCTTTTCAATAAAGGATGTTATCAAAAAAATCGCCGAAAAATTTGGCATTGCCAAAGAACGCGCCGAAAAATATGTCAATGAGTTTTGGAACAGCAGGCCGGAAGATTATGCCGTTGATCTTTCGGAATTTGAAGGACTTGAAGAAATGCGGAAGGAATATACAAAATGATCGTTGAAGCAGAATAAAATAATGAATTTTAGTTTTTAGAAAGGAGGAAGTTTCAATAGAAAACATAATGAAAATCAACGGCGGCAAACCGTTAAAAGGCACGATAAAAACTCAAGGAGCCAAGAACGCCGCGCTCCCTGTTATTGCTGTGTGTTTATTGCTGAGAGATGGAATTTTAACACTTGATAACGTCCCGGATTTATATGACATTAACACTATGCTTGAACTTATAAAAGATTTAGGCGTCGAAATCGAAATTAACCGCGACGATAAAAACTCTCAAGTAATTTTCAAAGTTCCAAGCGAAATAAAATGGGAAGTCTCGGAGACTTTAGCTCGAAAAATGCGAGGATCTTCGCTTTTATTAGGACCTCTACTCGCAAGCTGCGGGAAGGTTTCTTTGCCTTTGCCCGGAGGCTGCTCAATCGGTGCAAGACCCATAGATTTACACTTAAAAGGCTTGAAACAAATGGGAGCAGAAATAGAAATTCAAAACGGCGTCGTTCACGCTAAAGTTAACGGAAGACTGCGAGGCCGGAGAATTTATCTCGACTTTCCTTCAGTCGGAGCAACTGAAAATTTAATGATGGCTGCGTCGCTCGCTCAAGGCGAGACTATAATCGAAAATATTGCACGTGAACCTGAAATTGATAATCTTGCGGCTGTGTTGCGCTGTGTCGGCGTTCCCGTTGAACTTGAAGGCGTCGGCGGCGTCAGAATACAAGGCGTTGAAAAAGTTAAATCAGGCCGTGAGAAAGTCATTCCCGACAGAATTGAAGCATGTACTTACATTTTAGCCGGCGTTATGACAAATAGTCATATTAAAGTTGAAGACGTCGTGCCTTCGCATATTGACGCGATATTAGCTAAACTTGAAGAAAGCGGAGCAAAATTCAAAGTCAAAAAAGATACCGTCGAAATTTTTCCGTCAAAAAAACGTCTTCACCCTGTAACTATTAAAACTATGCCTTATCCGGGTTTCCCGACTGACGCACAGCCTCAAATGGCAGCGACTTTAGCTCTTGCTCAGGGAGTCAGCAGTATTGAAGAAAGCGTCTTTCAAGCGAGATTTTTATATGCTCAAGAATTAAATCGAATGGGCGCAGATATTAAAATTTCCCGCGATGTCGCCGTTATTCGAGGTGTCGAAAAATTACAAGGGGCTCGCGTTAAAGCTACGGATTTAAGAGCAGGAGCAGCTTTGATAATGGCCGGGCTTGCGGCTGAAGGCGAAACAATAATTGACGACATGGTCCACGTTTGGCGCGGCTACGAAGCTATCGACAAAAAATTAAAATCTTTGGGGGCACAGGTTGAGCTTCTCTAATAAAATTGAATCTGAAAATCTTTCAAAAATCGAAATTTTTGCATTCGTCGGCCCTGCAGGTACAGGCAAGAGCCACAGAGCTACTCATGTCGCTAAACAAAACGGAATAGGCGTTATTATTGATGACGGTCTTGTAATCTCTCGCGGAAGAATTTTAGCAGGACGCAGCGCAAAATCCGAAGTCAACAGGCTTAGAGCAATCAAGCGCGCTATTTTTGAATATGAAGATCATCGCGACGAAGTTGTTAGATATTTATCGAAAAATCCTCCTGAAAAATTAATGATACTTGCAACTTCTGAAGGCATGATTAATAAAATTGTTTCGCGTCTTGGATTAAATTCGCCGTCAAAATTTATAAATATTACTGACATTTCTACTCCTAAAGAAATCGAAGCGGCATTGCGCGAAAGACGAGAAAAAAAACAGCATGTTGTTCCGGTTGCTAAAGCTCAAGTCCAGCAAAATTTTGCAGGAAAATTAGTCAGTCAAATTAGAGGATTTTTCAGAGGCCGCGACAAAGATGAATCTAGAAACACTATTGTTAAGCCTTTATTTAGTTTTAACGGCAGAGTTACCATTGAACATGATGCACTTGTCGAAATTAGTAAAAAGTTACTCGAACTGGGAAATCATGTAAGAAAAATTCGAGAGCTTGAAATTGAAATTTATGATGACAAAATTAGCATGAATATAGAAATTGACTTGAATTTAGGCGGTAAAAGTGCCTTATCTATCGCCAGAGCCTTGCAGCGAAAAATATTTAAGGGATTAAGCTATCTAACAGGCATGGAAATAAGACAAGTTAATATTAGAGTAAACGAGATTTTTTTGTAAAAAATGATTGATATAAATTCAGCTTGGCAAGAATTAAAATCGAGCGTCGAAAATTGCAAAAAATGCGGCCTTTGCGAAACTCGTCATAATACAGTATTCGGAGAAGGTTCTATGAATTGCAAAGCAATGATTATAGGTGAAGCTCCCGGTGAAGACGAAGATTTACAGGGCAAACCTTTTGTAGGAAAAGCAGGACAATTATTAACAGATATTCTTGAAAAAGGCGGCGGAATTTTAAGAAGTTCTGTTTATATCGCTAATGCAATAAAATGCAGACCGCCTGAAAATCGAGACCCTGCGCAGAAAGAGCTTTTTGCATGCAATGATTTTCTTGAAGCTCAAATATTATTATTACGCCCGAAAATTATTGTTACTCTCGGCAATATTTCTACAAAATGGCTCCTGAAAACTTCCAGAGGCATTACAAGTTTGAGAGGCCAGTGGTTCGATTGGCGCGGTATAAAATTATTACCGATGTTTCACCCAAGCTATTTGCTCAGAGACCCGTCAAGAAAAATTGGCTCGCCGAAAGATTTAACTTGGCAGGACGTCAGGGCATTAAAAGCTAAAATTGATGAAATGGAATGATAGGTTATAAAAAAGGTTACGCTTAAAACACGAAAAGAAATTGCAAAGCTCTCATTAATGAATAATGATTTTATGAATTTAGCACTTGAAGATAATATTCCTTGTGTCGAAGAAATATTGCGCGTAATATTATGTAAACCTGATTTAATAGTTAAGACTGTTAGGACTCAGAAATTTTTTCAGGGCTTCAAGCGTTCTATTTATCTTGATGTTTATGCTGAAGACAGTAAAGGAGTTTTGTATAACATAGAAATTCAGCAGGCTGATGAAGGTGCAGATCCCCGCCGCGCGAGATTTCATACTGGAATGATTGACGCTCATAGTCTTAAGGCCGGACAGGATTTTAAGGAGCTCCCTGAATGTTATGTTATCTTTATAACTCTCAATGATGTTCTTGGACTTAATCGAGCTATATATACTATTCATAAATATATAGACGGAAGTTTGAAACCTTTTGATGACGGCTCTCATCTGATATATGTCAATGGTTCGGCAGAAGATGATGGAACGGAACTTGGAAAATTAATTCACGACTTGCGCTGTACGAAAGCCGATGAGATGTATTTTCCGCGTCTTGCGGCAAGGGTAAAATTTTTGAAGGAAGATGAGGAAGGAGTAAAAATTATGAGCGATTATTTTGAAGAACAACGGGCGAAAGCCGTAGCAAAAGCTGTAGCAAAAGCCGAGAAAAAAAACACAGAAAATCTCGTGTTAAATCTCCTAAAAATGGGCAAATTATCTCTTGAAGAAATAGCGAAGTGTTCCGGCCTCACTCTTAAAAGAGTCCAAACACTCGCAAGTACTTTATAAAAAAGGAGAAAAAATTTTATGACTGATAAAAAATTACCTAACCATTTAGCTATCATTCTTGACGGCAATGGAAGATGGGCTAAACGCAGGAATCTCCCAAGACTTATGGGACACAGAGCAGGCTTCAGAAAATTAGATAATATCGCCCGACTCGTATTAAATCGCGGCATTAGATATTTTTCTGTCTATGCTTTCTCAACTGAAAATTGGAACAGACCTGAAATGGAAGTTACAGGCTTGATGAGCATTTTTAGATTTTATATTCGCAAAAAAGTTTACGAATTAAAATCTCTCGGCGTTCGTTTAAGATTTTGCGGACGAAAAGACAGAATACCAGAAGATTTATTAAAATTAATGCAATGGGGCGAAGACTACACGAAAGACGAAAAAA
>JAFVEW010000184.1 GCA_017475805.1 Synergistaceae bacterium
CCGTTTCTCCCGTAAATATTCGCTGCTAACAGCGTAATAACAGCGGGAGATCTTGATAAAGTGAAAACAATTGGGAAAATAAACGTAATATAAGGCATTTTTATTTGATAGCCACGAATAGATTAATCCTAATTAACTAAGGACATTTTCGGAAACTAAATTTACAAAAAATGGCTAAAATTAAAAATGCCGCAAATTAAACTGAATATATTTTCAAATTTGCAGATTTTGTTCCTGAAACGTCCTGATAATATTCTAAACACTTTTGTCATCGCCGGAGTATAATTGACCTAAATCGCCGGTGAAAATTGACCCACCAAAATAACAACGGCTAACATAGTTTTTATCTCAAAAAAGACTATGGAGGCCAAAATGTTAAGGAGTGAGTCAATAATTATGATAAGAGAAAAAGTTCTTGAAGGCAAGAGTGCTTATGCCGTTAGCAAAGGACTCGGATTTTCAAAGAACACTGTGAAAAAATACATTGATCCGAAAAATACGGATAAACAAAGTTATCCGACACGTGCATCGAAACTTGATCCGTATAAAAATGAGATCAATAGACTTATGAGTAACGGCGTTTTTAATTGCGTGGTTATCTTGGAATATATAGAAAAACTCGGCTATGACGGAAAAATTACAATCCTTAAGGATTATGTCGCACCTTTCCGCCCGCCTAAAAATATTCCGGCAGTCAAGCGTTATGAAACTTTGCCGGGAAAACAGGCGCAAATGGACTGGGGAATATGCCAGTACACGGACGTAAAAGGCAATGTTCGTAAGGTTTCCGCATTTACAATGGTTTTAGGAAACAGCAGAACGAGATTTTTGCGTTTCACAAAACGTTGCGATTTATTCAGTCTTGAGCGGTGTATTATAGAAGCATTCGAGTATTTCGGCGGGGTTCCTGAAACGTTGCTCACTGACAATATGAAAACTGTCGCTTTAGGCAGAGAAGGCGGTAAAGTCATTTGGAATACTGGTTTTCTTGATTTTTGTAAAGATGTCGGAGTAATTCCAAAAGTTTGCAGGATTAGAAGACCTCAAACAAAAGGAAAAGTCGAACGGCTGGTTAGTTATGTTAAGAATAATTTTATGCCCGGAAGAAGTTTCGTTGACATCGTCGATCTTAACAAGCAGGCTTTAGAATGGTGCAACAAAGTAAATAGCAAACCGTTACAAATTACAGGAAAAACTGCGTTTGAACAGCTTCAAGAAGAAAAGCTTTTACCGCTGCCCAACAAAGTAATTCTTGACCGTTACCGCTATGAAGCCCGTTCTGTCAGCAGAGACGGATTTGTAAGCTATGACGGCGTGAGATATGGAGTGCCGTGGGAATATAGCGGCAGACAAGTAACTGTTCGTGCAATAAAAAACAAAATTGAAATTTTTGACGGACTGCAGCTTATCGCGTCTCATGAATTAGTTGGGTCATCAGGACGAATGATTTTTCTTGAAGGACAATATCGCGGATTGGCAGAAAAACACGGCTTAACTTTCATTCCCGGAGGGCGCGAGATCTCTCAAACAGTAGAAGAACGTCCGCTTGCTATGTACGAAGCGATTCTGGAGGTATGAAATGATTGTCGAATATGAGCACGTTATTCGTCTTCTTGAGGATATGGGACTGACAACAGCTTCTCAAATACTCGATGCAAAACTTGAAGAAGCTGTACAAAATGAGAATATTTCGTATCTTGGCTTCCTGCATAGTTTGCTGCTTGAGGAAGAAAGAGCCCGCAAAATACGAAGTGAAACTACCCGGTTAAAATTGTCGAGGCTTCCGTCAAGAAAAACTTTGGAGGAATTCGATTTTGATTTTCAGCCAAGTATCGATAAAAGGCTGATAGAAAATCTTTCAACGCTGTCTTTTGTAGACAGGAAAGAAAATATCTTGTTTCTAGGCCCTCCCGGAGTTGGAAAAACACATCTTGCGACAGCACTTGGAGTTAATGCCATAGCCGCTGGTAAAACAGTGTATTTTACAAGTCTTGCTCACATGATTGAAGATATTCTCAAGGCAAAACGTTCAGGGCATCTCGAAAGACGTTGGAAAGTTTACACGCGCGCTTCAATTTTAATTATTGATGAAGTTGGCTACACATCGATGAATAGAGAGGAGGCTGAATTATTTTTTCAAATAATTTGTAAACGCTACGAAACAGGAAGCATTATTATGACCAGCAACAAGCATTTTAGTGAGTGGGGCGAAATGATGTCAGATACAGTAATAGCAACTGCAACTCTTGACCGATTATTACATCATTCATCTGTAATAAATATCAAGGGAAACACTTACAGACTAAAAGACAGGATAAAAGTCGGCGCATATTGACCGGCGAAATTGGGTCAAAATTCGTCGGCGTTTTCGGTCAAAAAGAAACCGGCGTTGACAACTTTCAAACGACGATTTATTCTTTCTATTAATGCACGGCTTTTTGAAACTATTTGATTATACAGTTTTTCTTCTGTACTTAATTTTTTCCTATTGTATTTCTTTATTGGTGTTAAGCTGTTCTTATGAAGCTCTATTATACCTTGATAACCCTTATCCGCTAAAATAAATGTACTGTCATCTATTATGCTGTGAGTTGCCTTAAATAGTGCAAAATCATGTTTCTTTCCGCCGCTAAAATCTACACTTAGAATATTGCAATTCTGATAATCAACTATTACCTGTGCTTTTACGGTATGACGTTTTTTCTTGCCTGAATAGTATTC
>JAFVEW010000185.1 GCA_017475805.1 Synergistaceae bacterium
AGCCAAACTTTATCAAACTTCATATTTCCCTGTGTTTCAGATTTCATAAACTTATCCTCCTGTGTTTTTATCTCTTACACAGTTTATTGTACAGGCTCGTTTAATATTTTGCCGTAGAAGAATATGGTGTCTAAGTTGATTTCTCTTCATATAGGGTTATCACCTATGTTCAGTACCAATGTTGCGTAGATGCTTTGTCTTGCATTATTTTTAATGTCTTCTACGAGTTTATCTGTGTTTTTAGCGTAATATTCGGTAGCACCAGTATCGTCTTCCTCTCTTATTTTGTTGAGTTCTTCAATAAATTTTTGAACTGTTTTTTGGTTACGATCTTCTGAGATTAATGGTTCAGACTCATCATTAGCCTCGTCTTTTTCTCTATGATTTAATATTTCATGAAGTTTTGCGGCATGCTTTAATAGTTTAAGATCTTTTTCCAATAAGCACATTTTTATTGTAAAAGTTGGTTTTCAACTTTATTCTCCTTTTTCCTTATAGGTTGAAATTTGATTTCCAGTTCCATTCCAATAGCGTTAGCAAGTCGCTGTAATGTTCTTACTGATGGGTTTGCATTACCGCTTTCGAGCTTGCTTATGTCAGGTTGGGCAATTCCAGCTTTTTCGGAGATTTCTTTTTGTGTCATTCCTGATTTTTTTCGAGCCCTAATAAAAGCCTCAATAGTGGTATCTTTCAAGGCTATTTTACTATTAGTCAATATTTTTTTCATTTTTACTCATTCTGATTTTTATTATATACAATCAAGCGGCATGTCTGATAAAATTTGTTTAGCCTCTTTCCAAGCAGGATAATATTTATCTAAGAGACTTTTGAAACGGTTTGTGTGATTTTTTTCAAATAAATGAACAAACTCGTGTGTTAATACGTATTCCAGGCACTCTATCGGCTTTTTTATAAGTTGAAGATTTATTAATATATTTCTTTTTGAAATATTGCAAGATCCCCATCGTGTTTTCATGTTCCTTATGTTGCAAGCGTTGATTTTTATTCCCATTTTATCCTCACATTGCTTTAATATTATTGGCAATATATTTTTTAATTCACTGCGATACCATTCTGTCAATAATTTTTCGCGTTTTTCATAAGAAAATCCCTCAGGAACTGTCATTATTATTTTATTAGGAGCTTTTTCAATTTTACTGCGTCGTCCTTTATAAAAAATAACTTGGAGCATGTAAGGCTTTCCTAAATAATAATAAGTTTCGCCTGATACATATTCCCGTTTTGTTTGACGGAATTGTCTTTTCATTCGGTCTTGAATTTTTATTATTTCAGGAATTTTTCGCAAAATAAAATTTTTAATAACTTTATCGGACGTTCTTGCAGGTGCGCTTACACTTACATCACCGTTCGGAGGACTTACCCTGATATATAAATTTTTTTGTCCCGAACGTTTAGTTACTTGAATCTCTAAAATTCCGACAGTGATTATTTTTTTAGTTGTCATATTCGGGTTGAATTTTTATAATTTTATCAAAAATTTCTTTTGCTTTTTCTTCAGCTTTTTTCGTGCCCATGCCTGATTTTAATAATATCTTGTAAATATTATTGCAGACTTTTCTGATTTTTTGCTCATTCTCTTTGAAATCGGGCATTATGCTCTCTCTTATTGATTTATCGAGCGTCAATGTTAATTCTTCATTGCCGTTAAAATAATCATATATGGCACGGCGAGCTGCGCTTTCTCTCACGGGTTCAGGGTAAATCAAATCTTCTTCGGGATGTAAAACTTTTCGAGCTATCTCTACGACTTCGATCAAATATTTTGCGTAGTCAAGAGCTTTTTCTTTCCGGCGTTTTATTAAGGCGTTAAGCATCTCTGAGAGTTTACTGTAATATGCTTCGTTCATGCTCATCTTTTGGACTATTTCATGCTTGATATTATTCTCGATTATTTCAGGCTTTGCTGAATCATCGCAATTTAATTCTTTCAAAATTTCGTTAGGCGTTAAATTTTTTCCGTCAACAAGCAACTCAACAAGAGACATTTCTTCCATAGCACTTATAATTTTTGATTCGTTTGCATGAATATATGTATCGAGTATATAACGCATATCAGCTTCATATGCCCTTAAGTCTATATAATCACAGCTGGCATATTTTATTAAATCTTTTATTCTGCAATATTCGTTGATTCTATCCCGGATTTCATCAACATTTTTTTCTGTGTAATTATAATGCGAGATTAATCTATCGCAGCAATTTGAAAAAGAACGGGCAGCTGACGACGTTAATTTATATAAATTTTCGCGTTCCAGCTTTTTGTCATCGTTACAAAAATATTCAATATAACTCGAATCTTTTTTAGGGTCTTTAACCTCCGATAATAAATCTTTCAGAGCCTCAAGACTGCCATTCATCTCTGCAAATGCTTCATCATAGCGGCCTTTTAATAAGCCATCAACGTCGTTTTTATCATATAAATCAAACGCTTCAGACGTGTAATCTTTTATCGCAGATTCAATATTTCTAAATAAATCCATATAATCAACGATGTAGCCATAATCTTTATCATAGCCGTCCGGCCTGTTGACCCTGCATATTGCTTGAAATAAATCGTGATCTCTCATGCTTTTATCAATATATAAATATGTAGCATGAGGAGCGTCAAAGCCTGTTAATAATTTATCAACGACGATTAATAACTTCATTTGAGACGGAGTTTCTTTGAAAAATTTTTTTGCTTCTCTTTCAAATTCTTCGGGCGTTTTGCCGTTCAACATTCTTTCATAAATTTTTTTCTTGTATTCTTCTTCGTCTTCTCGATTAGTATCTGAAACTGAAGTCCTAACATTTTTTTCTGCAGGCTCGTATGACGTTATGATCGCGCATTTCGTGAAACCTTTAGCTTGAAAAATCTCCCAATATCGGCACGCTTCATATATGCTTCCGGCTACAAGCATTGCGTTACCTCTGTCATTTACAAGTCTTGGCTTTACGGCCATATCGAAAATTATATCGGCGGCGATTCTTTCAAGGCGTTCTCTTGAGCTATATATATTGCTTATCGTTGTCCACCGGCGTTTTAGTTCGTTCTTTGCGTGCTCAGTTAACGCTTGAGTTTTAATGTCAAATAATTTATCTATTTTTTTCTTATCGCTTAAATATTGTTCAACATCGCGGGCTTCGTATCTTAAATCAACAACGACGCCGTCATCAACAGCTTCATTGAATTTATAAGTGTGAATATATGCTCCGAACGTTGCAAGGCTTGTAGGCTTATCAGATTTTAATAACGGCGTTCCCGTAAATCCGATTAATTTAGCTTTTGGCATTAATTGCCTCATTGCTTGATGAAGTTTTCCGGAATTTGTCCGATGACATTCGTCAATAAAAGCTATTATATTGCCTTTAGCTTCGTAATTTTTCGGGAGATTTTCCAATAATTGACGCGTATATAATTCTATATCCGACTGTTTGCCTGCGTTATGGCCGTATTTATGAATCAATGAGCAAATTATAAAATCAACGTTGTTATTCAAAATATTTCGCAAGTCGGCGCAACTTTTTGCACGTCTTACATGATTTTCTCCGACGTTGTGAAAAACGCTTTCAATCTGAGAGTCTAATTCCTCGCGGTCGGTTACGATTACGATTCTGCTGTCGTCAATGTGTTCACGAATCCATTTCGCAAGCCACACCATTATTAAAGATTTTCCTGAGCCTTGAGTGTTCCAGACTATTCCGCCTTCGCCCTGTAAAATTCGAGCCTGAGCAGCTATGACGGCAAAGTATTGATTATGACGCGCAATTTTCTTTTTTCCTGCATCAAAAATTATAAAGTCGTGAATTAAATTCAAAAATCTTTCAGGCTGACATAACGAGATAATTCCGTCCCTTAACATGTCTTTTTCTTTTGCCTGTTCTTCGCGGATTTTTAACGATAATGAATCTTTTGCTCTTTCATCTTCTCGCCATGTTAAAAAATATTTTTCAGGAGTTTCGATAACGCCGTACCTCAAACCTTGCGAGCCGTTTCCAGCCATTAAGATTTGAACGGTGCTAAAAAAATTCTGAATACAGTCCTTATTTTGATTTCTGATTAACTGGCGGATACCTTCACCGACTGAGACACGGGAATTTTTTAATTCAATCATTCCGAGTGCGATCCCGTTGACATATAAAACTAAATCGGGACGTTTATGAGTTTTTCCGTCAGTGCATAAAATTGAAACTTCTTCGGCAATATAAAAATCATTTTTATCAAAATTTTTCCAGTCGATATAATTAACAGTTACATCATGACCGTTTTTGTCTTTTATGCCCATGCCGCCGTAACGGAGAAGATTGTATATTTTTTCATTCAGTTGGTATAAAGACAAGTTCTGATTTTGCGAAATATTTTCAAAATTTGCCATTGCTTTTTTAATTACGTCAAGGCTGTAATTTCGTGAGAGCAAATTTTTTCGTAAAAGCTCAACAATTACGGACGAATTATTAATATTTTCAAGACTGCCTAAAAATTTATAATGAAGCTCATTAATCAGCCAATGCTTGACGCGTTCCTGAAGTTGTCTTTCACTTTCCATAATTTTTTAACCGTACCTTTCCCGTTAATAAATCGTTCATTGCGCCGTCCCGGATTTCTTTTATTTTACCGCGTTCGGCTTCGAGGGCTTTTATTTCGTCATCAAAGGCCGTTAATGTTTCGGCGATGGCTTTCTGTTCGGCGAGCGGAGGAAGAGGGATTAAAATTTTTTCTAAAACGTCAGGCGATAATCTTGGAATACTTGTGCGCCGTGTCTGTGAATAAATGTAGGATTGATTATGTAACAAAGTACAATATAAAAATTTTTGATAAATATTTTGAGATTTTTCAAAATAAAAACAATCATCAGCAGCCCAAAAAGCAATTTCAGAAAATCCTACATCGCCGGCATTTCCAGCGGCAATAATAAAAGCTGATTGAGCATTGCAATTATAATATTCAAAAAAGCCAAGAGGCTCAAGACTATTTTGATATACAGGAAAATCTCCACGTGTTGATAGTTGTCTCCTAACTACTCGTTTTCCCCTTTTAATTTTAATAATTTCTCCCAGCTTTTTCACTTCCCAATCGCCGTTAAAACCTTTTAATCTTGTCCGGCCGCTCATTAAATCCTCAAGTGCGCCGTCGCGAATTGCTTTTTTCTTTTCGATTAAATCCGCAAGATTTTTTATATGCGCATCAAAAGTTCCGAGCGTGTCGGCGATGGCCTTTTGTTCGGCGAGCGGAGGGAGAGGGATTGAATATTGTATAATATATCTTTTATCACCGCGTGGCATTTTGATTCCCTTTACAGCACTCATCATATAAGCAATAAAATCATCGTTAGCTAAACAATAATATAAAAATTTGGCATATATTTTTTCATTTGCTTCTAACGCAAGAACATCATGGCTACAACTTCCGCAAAATTCAGCAAAATAAATTTTCCTTAAATATGGTCTGATATTAGCAATTAAAATATTATTCTTTTCAAAAGC
>JAFVEW010000186.1 GCA_017475805.1 Synergistaceae bacterium
AAATAACCTCCTAAAAAATTTAATTAATTTAAGTTAGTTTCTGCCTCTCGGCATTTCCGGCGGTCTTCTGTCGTCTGAACGCGGTCTCGGCGGTCTTCTATCTCCGCTCATCGGAGGACGTTTCCCGTCTTTGGGCGGCTCAGGCGGTCTGCCTTTTATATCGCGGCTCATTTTTTCACCTTTCGGCGGTTCCGGCGGTCTTTGTCCGTTAGGAAGATTTCTCGGTGCAGGCGGCTTCTGCATTTGACTTTTTTCCTGAGCAATCGGCCTGAATTTCGCTTTGTCAAAGTCGATTTTGATATTTATATCGGCGAGTGCTGCGCTTGAAACTCCTAAAACTCCCGCGACTGTCAAAACTGCTAAAATTTTACGCTTCATTCAAAAAACTCCTTTCTAAATCTAATCCCTTAACGACGCGGCGGCGGCATATGTTCTCTTCCGTGCGGTCCGAAATCTTCATATCTCGGTCCTCTTGGTCCCGGTCCTCCATGAAAATGTGGCGGAGGTGGAGGCGGAGGAGGCGGCATGTGAACGTGATGATGATGCGACGGTGGGGGCGGAGGAGGCGGAGGCGGTGCATCATATCCGCGATGACGTCCGAAAGTTATTTGTATGCCGTCAAGCTCGAGACCTTTTGCGTCGGCTTGTGTTGTTCCGTAAAAAACGCTTCCTGCTGCTATTAAGATGAAAACTGCTGCTAATTTTTTGCTTCTTTTATTTTTGTTTTTCATTTTGTTCGACCTCCTTGTTTCAACGCTGATAGAATAATAAAAAATTGTGAAATATAAATAAAATAAATATGTAATTTTTGTGAAATTTATAAAAAAGGAGAATTTTTTTTAACATGAAGATTTTAATCGTTGAAGACGAAGCCTCAATCGCTGAAGTAGTCAGTGCTTTCGCCAAACGTGAAGGCTATGAAACTGTTGTTGCCGCTGATGGCCTTGAAGCTCTCGAAATTTTTGAACGCGATGATATTGATTTAGTTATTCTTGATTTAATGCTCCCGAAATTAAACGGCGAAGAAGTCTGCAGACGAATCCGTGAAAAATCTTCTTCTCTTCCTATTATCATGCTCACGGCAAAATCAAGCGAGTCCGATGTCGTCGAAGGTCTTGACTCAGGCGCAAATGATTACGTTTCAAAACCTTTCAGCCCGAGAGTCTTAATGGCAAGAATAAGGGCGCAGCTTAGACCTAAAGAAATTCGCGATAATATAGCCTCAGGCTCATGTGCCGACGGAAGAATCGAAATCGACCCGGAACGAGTCGAAATTCGCAAGGACGGCACTCCGATACCCGTTACTAAGAGCGAATTTTTAATTTTCTCGACTTTAGTCTCAAAGCCTATTCGTACATGGTCAAGAGAAGAAATTATCCGCACTGCTTTGGGCGATGATTATGACGGTTTCGACAGGACGATTGACACTTACATAAAAAATTTACGTAAAAAATTAGCTGAACCTGGCCATGAAAACGGCTGGATTAAGACTGTCTATGGCTTCGGATATAGATTTGACGATGAAAAATAAAAAAATAAAATCTCTGCGTCGGCATTTTTTAGCTCTTTATGTTTTGCTTGCTGTCTTAAGCGGAATCGTAGTGCCTGCGCTGGGCGTTCATTTCAGCGTTAATGCTTTCAGAAATTATCAAATTCAACGACGTCAAGCTGATATTGAAAATCTTGGCGACAGCTTAACGGCTCTTTATGAAGAAGAAGGCGGAATTTGGAAACGCCGTCGCGTCATGGATATTTTACGGCCTGCTCCTCAATGGGGCGGAATGATTATAACTTTGCTTGACAGCAACGGACGCGAAATTTTCACACTGAAGCCGATGCAAATAAATAATCATGATCGCGGTCATATGATGATGAATAATAATAGCATTAATGATAATAAAAATAATTTTTTTGAAGACGGCGCAGAAACTGAAGATTCAACTTTCTATCTTTACATTGCGAAAAATAAAAATATCGGACGCCTCGAAATTAAAAGAAGGCTTCCTTCAGGACGTTACGAAAATTCTTTTATTTCTTATTTAATGCGCTACACACTCTCTGGAGCTTTCTTAATGATTTTATTCGCCTGCGGTATCGGCTGTGTTGTTGCTGAAAAATTAAGCCGTCCCGTTATAAAAGTCATTGAACGCACGAAAAAAATTTCAAAAGGAGATTATGATATTTCTGAAAAAATTTCACCCGTAGGGATTCTTGAACTTGATGATTTAACAAAGGGAGTCGAAAATCTTGCGCGGTCGCTTTCAGGCCAAGAAAAATTAAGACGCCGCTTAATGGTCGATGTAGCTCACGAACTTAGAACGCCGCTGACAGTCGTAAGAACTCAAATTGAAGCAATATCCGACGGAATTTTAGAGCCGACTCCTGAACGTCTTGAGTTATGTCTAAACGAAATGAAAAGACTCGGCGACCTTATCGAAAATGTTGAGGCATTGACGCGCCTTGAAGGAGAGACGCTCGAAATTCATACGGAAAAAACGGACATGAAAAATTATTTAGAGCCCGTCTTAGAAACTTGGAAGCCGGTTTTTGAAAAAGCCTCAATAAATTTTTCTTATGAATTAGAGAAAGATTTATTTAGCGAAATTGATAGAAATAAATTCAGACACGTTATCGATAATTTATTATCTAATGCTTTGCGTTACACAAATTCAGGCGGCGATGTAAAAGTAAAATTACAAAGTTCAGACGACAAAATTTTTATTGATGTCAGCGATGCAGGAATTGGAATTTCAGAAAAAGATTTGCCTAATATTTTTGAAAGATTTTACAGAGCAGATGAGTCACGCACTAGAGTTACAGGCGGAAGCGGAGTCGGCCTTGCGATTGTCAAAGCGTCAATCGAAGCTCATAATGGAACAATAACGGCGACAAGCGTCAAAGGTGAGGGAAGTTCCTTCAAAATTGCGCTGCCCAAATCGCAAACGAATTAAGGTTAAATTAAAAATGACTCAAGAATAAATATCAAACGAACGACTCACAAAATTGCGGTAAAATTTTTGCGCAAGAGGCTATGATGACTGAGAAAGATAAACGTTTTGTAGTAATAAATATAGTAATAAAATTAATCTTTTCCAAAAAGTTCTACGATTATAATCTTCAACTATCGCGTCGAATCCTAACGCGGTATTCTATCATTTTTCAAGCATCATAGCTATAACCTCTAAAACAAAGCTCTGATAGCGTTCAACACAGCTATGATCATGACGCCCACGTCCGCGAACACCGCAAGCCACATGTTAGCAAGCCCTAACGCCCCGAAGGCAAGGCAGATTAATTTAACGCCGATTGAAAAATAAATATTTTCCTTAACGATTTTCATACACTTACGGGAAAGTTTTATAGCTTGCGAAATTTTCAAAGGGTCATCGTCCATTAAAACTATATCAGCGGCTTCGATAGCAGCGTCAGAACCCAAAGCTCCCATAGCTATGCCGACATCAGCTCGTGATAAAACAGGAGCATCATTAATGCCGTCTCCGACAAAAGCAGCTTTATAGTTTTTCAAAAATTCTTCTGTCTTATTAACTTTATCGGCTGGTAATAATTCGCTGAAATAATTTTCAATTTTTAATTCTTCGGCGACTTCATGCGCTACTGATTCAGAATCGCCGGTGAGCATTACGGTTTTAATTTTCATCGATTTTAATTTGCTTATTGCTTCGGCGGAATTATTTTTTACAACGTCCGATATAACTATATGTCCCGCGTAAGTTTTGTTGATAGCAATGTGAATTATCGTCCCTGATTTTTCGCAAGGATGCCACGATGCGCCGATTTTGTCCATGAATTTTGAACTTCCTACGCAAATTTCTTCATTATTGACCATAGCGCGGACACCGTAGCCTGGAATTTCTTGAATATCTTTAATGTCGCAGGCGTCGGCTTCGTTCTTGTAGGCTTTTCGTAAAGCGTTCGCGGCAGGATGAGTCGAATATCTTTCAACATGAGAGGCCAAGTGTAAAAGTTCGTTTTCAGTTCTTA
>JAFVEW010000187.1 GCA_017475805.1 Synergistaceae bacterium
GCGAAAAATCGGACTTGACCAGCGTTTAATAAATCCTTTATTGCCTGACGATCCGGGCAGTAAAGTTAATGCTTGCGTGAAAAATATTTTTCAAATCTGGAACGATACTAAAAAAGATAAATTAACTCAATTAGTTTTCTGCGATTTTTCAACGCCGGGCAAAGATAAAGACTTCAACGTTTATGATGACATAAAGCAAAAACTAATTGCTGACGGAGTTCCTGAAAAAGAAATTGCATTTATTCATGACGCTGACACAGAAAAAAAGAAAGATGAACTTTTTGCAAAAGTCCGAAGCGGAGAAGTTAGAGTTCTTATGGGCTCTACTCAAAAAATGGGCGCAGGAACAAATGTTCAGGACAGATTAATCGCGTTGCACGATTTAGATTGTCCGTGGCGGCCTGCCGACCTCGAACAACGGGCAGGGCGAATAATCCGACAAGGAAATCAGAATCCAGAAGTAAATATTTACCGCTACGTAACTGAAAACACTTTTGACGCTTATCTTTATCAAACTGTCGAAAACAAGCAAAAATTCATAAGCCAGATTATGACAAGTCGGACTCCTTTGCGAAGCTGTGAGGACGTTGATGAATCTGTTTTAAGTTACGCTGAAGTCAAAGCTCTCTGTATCGGCGACAACAGAATTAAAGAAAAAATGGAACTCGATATTGGTGTGAGCAAGTTAAAAGTTCTTGAAGCGAGTTTCAAAGACCAGCATTACGCCTTACAGGACAAACTCCGAAAATCACTGCCGAATGCAATTTCTAAAGCCGAAGAAAAGATAAAACTTTTGGAGCAGGACGTTGAAAATTCCTTGAAAACGAAAGATTCAGATTTTCAAATGAAAATTTTGGGACATTCTTACGGCCTCGACAGCGAGGGCAAACCTCAAAAAAAGGAAGCAGGCGAGGCACTTTTAGCGGCGGCTCAAACTTTAGGGCTTAACGCCGGAACAATCGGCGAATATCGCGGTTTCAAAATGAGTGTCTATATGGATCAATCATTCGGAAAAGTTTTCTTAATTTTGCAGGGCGCAACGACTTATAACGTCGAACTCGGAACAAGCGAATTAGGGAATTTAACTCGAATTGAAAACGCGATTGACGATATTCCTAAAAAACTCGAAGAAGTCAAAAGCCAGCTCGAAAGCTATCACAACCAAATTAAGGTAACTGAAGAAGAATTATCAAAGCCTTTTCCTTATGCTGATGAACTCAAAGAAAAATCCGCACGTCTTGCTAAGTTAAACGTAGAATTAACAATCTCGGAGCGCGGACAAAATCAAACGCCGGAACAAGAAAATTCTCCGACAGAAGCTGAAAATCCTGAAATAAAGCCGGAAGAAACTCAAAAAGTTGAAAATTCGTCAGAAATAAGAGCTGCTTACGGAATCCCTGAAATAAAACCTCAAATAACGGAGCAGATGATTCGAGATTTGAAGCTGATTGACGACGAACCAATTATTTACGCGAATCCAAAAACGAACGGCCAGCAGTTCAAAGGCGAAATTCGTTACGTTGATAAAGAAAAAGGCTATTGCGTTCAGTTAGTCGGACAGCGGAGTTTATTCGTTCATGGACTTGAAAAATTAGAGAGAGTCCCCGAAGTCGGCGAAAATCTAAAAATTTCTTTTTCAGATGAAAATCACAAGGCGACTATAAAAATTCAAGAAAACCAAACGCGGACACGATGCCGCAAATAATTTTAAGGAGCAGAAAAATGGCATACAGCAATAAAAAATTTAATTTTATTCACGGAGAACACAGAAAAATTTTCGAGAAATTAAAATCTCAGGCAAAAGAAAATAAAAATCGGTTATGGACAGCCGAAGAAATTTCAAAATATCAGGAGGACTGGGGCAATTTAATAAAAAGCATGGGCAAAAACGGACTTTCATGGAAAGAATTAAGAGAACTCTTGAAAGTCCATGATAACTGCTTAGAAAATCTCAAAACAGTCTCAAATGAAAAAATTGCTGAAATCAGCAAAGCTGAA
>JAFVEW010000188.1 GCA_017475805.1 Synergistaceae bacterium
GAACTTGAAAATATGTACGATGACGCTCTAAAGTTTGAACCGATCCACAGACTCGTTAAAAATATCGACGTTGAAAAATTTTTGCAAGAAATTCAAGATTCAATCTGCGTGAAAAATCCTGACGATTCAAATTCTTGGCCGATAAATTTTTATTCTCGAGATAAAAACGGCGTTATTAATATAGCTAAATCTTTCGGTGCATCGGCGTTGATAGTCTTGCAAAAATATCTTGACGATAAAAAATGCAATATCGATTATATTCATGACACTGACGCATTGAAAAAATTAGCTGAATCTGAATCAGAAAATTCTCTTGGCTTTGAGATGCAGCCGTTTGATGACAGCGCAAAACGAGACTTTTTCAAAATAATTTCAAAATCAGGAGTAATGCCTCGAAAAACTTTCTCAATGGGACACGCTCAAGAGAAAAGATTTTATCTTGAGGCTCGGAGAATTAAATAAAAATGCTTGCTGATTTAGGTTTATTTTATTGCGCTTTCTTTTGGGGCTTGAGCTTCGTAAGCATGAAAATTTTGGTCGGAGTTTATCCGACTTGCTGGATTTTATTTTTAAGATTCTGTTTAGGTTCGCTCTTGATATATTTATTTTTTCATAAAAGGATTCACAAAAATTTTTCTGCTGCTTTCAAGCCCGGCGCGATAATAGGATTTTTATTATTTGTTGCCTTAGCTACTCAAACAGTCGGCTTAAATTATATTGGCGGAGGACGTTCGGCTTTTATTTCAGCGATATATGTCTTAATGGTGCCGTTAATACTCTGGGCTTTTCAAAAAAAATTTCCAGGCTGGATAACTTTAGGCGCGGCTTGTCTGTGTATATGCGGCATGTATCTATTGACCGGCGACGAAATGTCAGGAACGTTTAACATCGGCGATTTTCTTTCGATATTATGCGCGTTGATCTTCGCTTTTCAAGTAATTTTAATAGGAAGATTTACACAAGGCTGCGACCCTATAACTTTAAGTTTTGCTGAATTTATTTCGCTTGCTTTCTTCTCCTTGATAAGCTCATTAATTTTTGAAACGAGGCGTGAGCTGATAAATATTGCAAGCCTTTCTGAGCTTTTATTCGTTACTGTCTTGTGTACGTTCGGCTGCTATATGATTCAAATTTGCGCTCAAAAATATGTCAAGCCTGCCCGAGCTACGATAATAATGAGTTTGGAATCAGTCTTTGGCTTAATAAGCGGCGTTATTTTACTCGGCGAGCCTGTCTCATTCAGAAGCGGACTCGGCTGCGTTTTAATTTTCATTGCCGTCTTAGCCGCCGAGCTTGAGCCGTTGTTATTCGCAAAAAAATCAAGGAGCTGAAAAAATTTTGTTTCGTAACTTTATAACGGGAACAAATTGGCTTTTAATTCTCTCATTGATATTTGGAAGCGCGGCTCTTTCAGTTTTAGGTGACTCGTTAGGCTCAAAATACGGCAAAAAAAGAATTTCACTCTTCGGCCTGCGTCCTAAACGAACGAGTCAATTAATCACGGCTTTAACAGGAGCGTCGATAGCTGTAGGAATTTTAGTCGTTATGTCAATTTTCTCGCAGGACGTCCGCACGGCTTTATTCGGAATGAAAATGCTTCGTCAACAGATGTATGATTTACAATTTCAGCTCAACCGCAGCGAAGAAAACACCGCAGAAATTCGAGCAAGCCTCGCGGAAACTTCAGCAAATTTAGAGCTTACAGGCTTTGAATTAGACTCTATGAAGAACGATAAATTAATTCTTGAGCAGGAAAAAGCAGAGCTTGAAGCATCATTAAAAATCATGCGCGAAGAATCAGAACAGTTAAAGCAGGATTTGAAAGCCATGAAGAGCGAATCTATAGCACTTAGCGCGAATGTTTTATTAGGCCAAACGACTTTTGAAGCAGGAATGACTCATGATGAAATCGTTGATGGATTGAACGCTTTGAAGCAGCAAGTTAGGTTAAAAGTTCTATCGATAATTTCTCAACAATCTTTCGCAAGATTGCGGGACGTTCCTATCGTTTTCGATTCTGAAATTGAAGCAGCTTTGATTAAAGAATTAGAAAGCTCAGATATTCGTCAATATGTCCGCGCAATGTCGGGCGAGAATTACACGCTCGGCGAAAATTTGAAAATTAACGTCGTTCTTCAAAACGGTGCGAGCGTTTTAACGTACGCCAACGGACAGCCAGTCTATAGAAAATTTTTCATGAACGACCGCACGGACTCAAAGACAACTCCTGAAGAAATTTTGCATACTTTTCTGCGTGAACTTAGAAATAAAGTTATCAGCGACGGAATTTTACCCGATCCCGGTACTAATAATGTCGGTACTCTTGACGGCGAAACTTTCTTTTCAACCGTCGAAGAGTTAGAGCAGATAACCGAGCCTGTTATAATCAGCGCGATTGCCTCAGGAGATATTTACACCGAAGGGCCGGTCATTATCGACATAATTTTCGAGGAGTGAAATAAATTGCTATTATCATTAAGAGAATATGTAAAAGAAATAAAAACTGACGAAACTCAAAATAAAAACAAAGAAGGTTTAGAGAAACTTCGCGGAGTTTTTTCAGAGTATGCAAAACACGATCTCAGCATAGACGAAATTATGAAGCTTGAAAAAGAAGTGTATAGAGAAGCAAGGGCAACAGCTGCAGTTGAAAGGTATAGAAGAAGCTATGGTATTACTGGATGCTAATATAATTTTGCGTTATCTCAAAGAAGATGACGTTGAAATGGCAGATAAAGCTGAAGAATATATAAGACGCGGCGACGCATTTGTTACTACAGAAGTCATAGAAGAAGTTATTTACGTTTTTCAAAAAGTTTATTCGTTAAAACGAAGCGACATTTCGCGTCTTTTAATAGGTTTTACGCGTTTAGTAACTGTAAGCGATCCGGAAGTGATTGAGTGTACTCTCGAAATTTTTGGGAAAACAAATTTGGATTTCGTTGACTGCGTTCTTTTCGCCTATTATAAGTTGCTTGACTTTGAAATCGCGACTTTTGACAAGCAACTTATAAAGCTAATGTCGAGAGCTGACGCCGGAGAAAAATTTTGAATCCCCACGTAATAATTTACACTGATGGCGGAGCTTCTCCTAATCCCGGCAAAGGAGGCTGGGCTGCTGTTTTATATTCGCCTGAACATAAAGCAAAGCGCGAAATTTTTGGCGGCGAACATGAAACGACTAACAATAGAATGGAAATTACAGCGGCTATAAAAGCTCTTGAAGCCTTAAAAACTCCTTGCGATGTTGATTTATACACAGACTCGGCATATCTTTGCAACACGTTTGAAAAAAAATGGATTTATAAATGGCAGCGAAACGGCTGGAAAACTTCAAACGGCGATGTCTTAAACCGGGACTTATGGGAAAAATTATATAAGCTCACAAAAATTCATAAAATTTCTTGGCATCATGTTAAAGGGCACGCCGACGACGAATTAAATAATAGATGTGATGAACTTGTTCACAAAGCACGCGGAGAACTTAGCTAAAATTTTTTTGCATTTTCTTTGGCCTGTTAGCTGTCCTGTCTGCGGCAAGCCTTCTGAAATAATTTGTCCTGAATGTGCGAAACTTTTATTTGCTGAGAAAATTATAAGTAGAAGGATAGAAAATCTTAAAATTTTTTCAGCTTCTTACTATCACACGAGTATTAATAAATTAATTTCTGATTTCAAATATTCAGGTTTTCGCGCCTTGTGTCGGCCTCTTGGGCAGGCAATGGCTGAATTTTTTGTTAAGCCTCAAGCAGATTATCTCGTTCCCGTGCCTCTGCATTTGAAAAGCGAACGAAAATATAATCAGGCTCTCGAACTTGCTAAAGGTCTTAGCGACGTTTGGAAGATAGAAATTTTTGATGGTGTTCAATGGTCTCGCGAAATGCCCAACCGAGCAGGACTTAACGCCGCTGAACGAATGAAATTAAAATCAGATTCTTTTATAATTCCCAAAAATATTCACGGTCTTAGTATCGCAATAATTGACGATGTTTGCACTACAGGAATGACTTTATTAAGATTTTCGCAGGCTTGCGAATATAAAGGAGCTCACGTCGTAGGAGCTTATACTCTTGCAACCGTCAGTGAAGATTAATAATAAACGAAAGGACATAAAAAACTTTGCAAAATGATTAAGAATGAAAATAAAAATCCTTCAATGATTCGTCATGCCGTTATGATGATGGCAGGAACTTTAATGAGCCGGGTGCTTGGCCTTGCCCGTGAGATTTTAGTCGCCGCATATTTTGGAGCTACAGGGAGCATGGACGCTTTCAACGTTGCTTATACGCTCTCGAATTTAGCGCGGCAATTATTAGCGGAGGGAGCTTTATCAGCTGCATTTGTTCCGGTATTCTCGAAAGTTTTGAATGACAGCCGCGAGAAAGCTCTGTCTCTTGCCCGTCAAACTATGACGGTTTTATTGTTTGCGACTTGCGTTGTAGTTTCGCTTGGAATTTATTTTGCTCCTGCTCTCGTTAATATCATGGCACCGGGCTTTGACGCTGAAAATTATGATTTAGCCGTGAAAATGACTCAGGGAATGTTTCCATTTTTAATTTTTATTTCGCTTGAAGCTCTGACGATGGGCGAATTAAACAGCTTAGGGTCGTTTTTTATTCCTGCGTTATCGCCTGCTTTCAGTAATTTAGTTTTTATAATCACAGCTCCATATTTTGCGATGAAATTCGGAGTTTACGGCCTTGCTTATTCAGTTTTATGCGGCGGCTTTGCTCATTTTATAACGCAATGGCTGTGGGGTTTCAAAATGAAAGCAGTTTTATATCCGATTAAGCCGGATTTAAAAGATAATAATTTGCGTCAGATTATGAAGTTATTTTTGCCGTATGCTGCGGGACTTTCATTAAATCAAGTAAACCCGATTATAAGCCGAATGTTAGGATCGTTTTTACAAGAAGGCAGCATTTCAGTCTTAAATTATTCAAATAGAATTTTACAGTTGCCTTTAGGTTTATTCGTTATAGCAATTTCGCAGGCAGTTTTGCCTCAGTTAGCAAGGGTAAAAACAGACGAAGAATTTATAGAAACTTTGCGTCAGGCCGTGAGATTTACTTTGTTTGTAGTTTTGCCGGCGTCGCTTGGCCTTATAGAAATTTCGAGCGAGTTCGTTCATTTAGTATTTGTTCGCGGAAATTTTAACGGCTGGGCATGGGACGCTACGTCATCAACTCTTGCTTTGAGTATGTTAGGCTTGCCCGGCATGGCTTGCTCGACGGTAATAATGAGAGCTTTATATGCTTTATCAATGCCGCGAGAGGCTTTCAAGGTAACTTTATTCAGCGTAATATCGACGGCAATTTTTTCACTAATTTTAGTTTACCCGATGAGTTATAACGGTCTTGCTCTTGCTCCGGGAATTGCTTTCACGCTTTCAGGAATGTTGGGTTTATATTACGTAAAGAAAAAATTAAACCGTCCGTTGAATATAATCACAAAAAAATTTTTCTGGGATTATTTAATCGCATTGACGATTTTAGATGCTTCGATAATGATTTATAAATTTGTTTTGCCTTATAGCCCTGACGCTAAATTAATAATCAGAGCTTTATGGTCTCTTGGCGTTGTAGCAGTGGCGGCTGTGATGTATTCATCTGCGACGCTTAAAATGAAATTTGAGGAATGGAATTTATTAAAACAGGCTTTCAGAAAATAAAAAATTTTTTAGGAGAATTTCAAAATGTCAGAAAAAAATTTTAGAATCGAACACGACACTATGGGCGAGGTTAAAGTCCCTGCTGATAAATATTGGGGAGCTCAGACGCAAAGAAGCTATGAAAATTTTAATATCGGTCGAGGAATTGAAACAATGCCCAGCGAAATTATTAACGCCTTTGGAATTTTGAAGAAAGCAGCAGCACGCGCTAATAATTTTTTGAAGCCCGAAAAAATGACGAGCGAAAAACTCTCTTTAATCGAAAAGGCTTGCGACGAAGTTATCGAAGGTAAATTAATTGAACATTTCCCGCTTGTTGTATGGCAGACGGGCTCAGGAACTCAATCGAATATGAACGCCAACGAAGTCATTGCTAATCGTGCCAACGAAATCGCTGATAAAAAACTTTTGCACCCTAACGACGATATTAATATGTCGCAGTCATCTAATGACACATTCCCAACGGCTATTCATATTTCAGCAGTGTTAGCTTTGAAATCAAAATTGATTCCTGCTGTAAAAAATTTAATCGCTACGTTCAAAAGTCTTGAAGACGAAAATAAAAACATCGTCAAAAGCGGAAGAACTCACCTTCAGGACGCTGTGCCGATTAGTTTTGCTCAAGAAATCAGCGGCTGGCGAAGCTCCCTTGAACGCGATATTGAATTAATTGACACGGCCTTGAAGCCTTTGCATGAGCTCGCTCTCGGCGGGACTGCTGTCGGAACAGGCTTAAACGCTCCAGAAGGTTTTGCTGAAAAGGTCGCCGAAGAAGTTTCAGGTTTAACGAACGAAAATTTTATTAGCGCGAAAAATAAATTTCATGCTCTGACATCGAAAGATGAAATCGTTTTTGCTCACGGCGCAGTCAAGGCTCTCGCTGCCGACATGATGAAAATCGCTAATGACGTTCGCTGGCTTTCTTCAGGGCCTCGCTGCGGACTTGGCGAGATTTTTATTCCTGAGAACGAACCGGGAAGTTCAATAATGCCGGGCAAAGTTAATCCGACTCAATGTGAACAAGTTACGATGGTAGCCGTCCAAATTATGGGCAATGATTCAGCTATAAGTTTCGCGGCAAGTCAAGGAAATTTTGAGCTTAATGTCTTCATGCCCGTGATAGCTTATAACTTTTTGCAGTCCGTTCGCCTTATGGCTGATTCAATAAATTCTTTCAATGAAAATTGCGCTAAAGGTATCAAAGTCAACGCCGATAAAATGAGAAATAATCTTCATAACTCCCTCATGCTTGCGACGGCCTTGAATCCTTATATAGGTTACGAGAACGCAGCTAAGACCGTAAAAATTGCTTTCAAAAAAAATTCCTCTCTGAAAGATGCCTGCGTGGAATTAGGATTTTTGACTGCAGAACGTTTTGACGAAGTTTTTCACCCGGAGAAAATGATATGAGTAATATTAATGATTTTATAAAACGCTGGCAGGGTCGCGGCGACGAAAAAAGCGACTCACAAACATTTTGGCTCGATTTTCTTCATAATATTTTAGACGTCGATAATCCCGGCGGATTTATTAAATTTGAAAAAAGAGTTAGAGATGAACACGTGAATTTTATTGACGGTTATATCGCTTCAACTCAGGTTCTTATCGAGCAAAAAAGTTTTGACGCTGATCTTGATGCTAAGGTTAAGCAATCTGACTGTTCGTATTTAACTCCGTTTGAACAGGCTAAAAAATATTACGGAGATTTACCGCATTTTGAAAATCCGCGCTGGATTATAATCTGCAACTTTCAGGAATTTCGTATCTATGATATGAATTGCTTCGACGAAAAAGACTTTAAGCCGGAAATTGTCAAATTAGAGAATTTTGAAAAAGAATGGCAAAAATTTTTATTCATGATCGATCCGAAGGCTATAGCAGCTCATGAAGAAAAAATTTCTATCGAAGCCGGCAAACTCGTCGAAAAATTAAAAGAAAGCCTAAAAGGCCGCTATAAAAATCCAAAGGACGAAAACGAACTTCTAAGGCAGCAGAGAAGTTTAACAATTTTGTGCGTGCGTATAGTTTTTTTGCTTTATGCAGAAGATTCAGGACTATTTGATAAGGGACAATTTCATGATTATCTTAAGGCTCGTGAGATTACTGCACGCGATTCCTTGATAAGGCTCTTTGATGCCCTCAATACAAAAATTTCTGAGCGCGATTTTTATCTCGAAGAAGGCTTGAGAAAATTTCCACTTGTAAACGGCGGTTTATTTATGGATAAAAATGTCGAGATTCCTCTGCTTGACGGCGAGCCTCTGAAAATTATTCTTGAAGACATGAGCGAAGGCTTCGATTGGAGTGGAATTAATCCTCCGATTTTCGGCGCGATTTTTGAAAGAGTCCTTAGCAGCTCCGAATCTCATGAAAGAGAGTCCGGCGGTATGCACTATACGACTATCGAAAATATTCACAAAGTCATTGATCCGTTATTTCTTGATGATTTGAAGGCCGAACTCGGAAATATTTTTGCGATGCCTAACGACGAAGAACGGACACAAAATTTGCTTGACTTTCAGAATAAGTTAGCCGCTTTGAGATTTTTAGACCCTGCCTGCGGTTCAGGAAATTTTCTCACGGAGTCTTTCAAATCTTTGCGAACTTTAGAGAATAAAATTATTCGCGAACTAAAAGCATCAGGGAACGAAACAAAAATCAAAGTTTCAATATCGCAATTTTACGGAATTGAAGTAAATCCTTTCGCCGTTGCTGTTGCCCGCACCGCCTTATGGATAGCCGATAATCAGATGTGGAGAGAAATCAAAGATGAGGTTACGAAATCTCCTTTGCCGCTTGAAGATTATGATCACATAAAAGAAGGCAGCGCGATGGACAAATTAGAAGGAATAGCTTGGGGCTTGCCTGGCTGGAAAATTCCTCACGACGACATGCTCTATATCATGGGCAACCCGCCTTTCTTAGGTTATTCGCAGCAAAACGAAGGTCAAAAAACTGACGTCAGGAATCTTTTAGGTTCCGGCAAAGTAGATTACGTGGCCTGCTGGTTCGCTATCGCCTCTGAGTATGTTCAAGATAAAAAAACTAAGGCTGCTTTCGTCGCGACTAATTCAATCACTCAGGGCGAACAGGTTTCAGCGATTTTTAAGCCCCTTCGTGAACGCTGGGGTATAGAAATTGACTTTGCTCATCAGTCTTTTGTTTGGGATAGCGAATTAAAAGATTTAATGGCTCACGTTCATTGCGTAGTTATAGGTTTCAGTACGGACAAAACGCCGCGATTAAAAAAACTCTACACTCCCGAAGGTTTGAAGTTAGTCGAGAATATTAATTTTTATCTCAAACCTGCGCCGAAATTTTTTCTTGAAGCTCGAAAAAAGCCGATTTGTGAAGACGCTCCTGTGATGACGTTGGGAAATTTGCCGCGTGATGGAGGTCATTTGATTTTGACTCCCGAAGAACGAGAGGAACTTTTGGATAAGAATCCTGAAATCGAGAAATTCATAAAACCCTATGTAGGTGCGGACGAGTTTATTAATAACATTCCGCGTTATTGTCTGTGGCTCGTTGATTCAACGTCGGAAAAAATTCGCAAAATACCAGCTATTAAGAAGCGCATAGACGCAGTAAAAAAATTCCGGATTGTAAGCAAGAGAGAAGCGACTCAAAAACTTGTTGATAAGTCTTGGCTATTTGCTGAGATTCGACAGCCTGAAACAAATTACATAGCTATTCCTTTGACGACAAGTGAAACACGTAAATATATTCCGATGGGCTTTATGTCCTCTGACATAATAATAAGCAATGCGATTAGTATTATTCCTGACGCGACGCTATATCATTTTGGAATTTTAACTTCACGTGTTCACATGGCGTGGATGCGAGCGACAGCAGGGAGATTAAAGAGCGATTATAGATATTCAAACACGGTCGTCTATAACAATTTCGTATGGCCTACGCCGTCTAAAAAGCAAAGAGCGAAAATCGAAGAGACTGCACAAAAGATTCTTGACGAGAGGGCAAAATATCCAGAAGATTCTTTTGCGGCACTTTACGACGATACTTTCATGCCGCCGGAACTTCGTAAGGCTCATAAGGCCAATGACGCTGCGGTCTGCGGGGCGTATGGATTTGCGAAAAATATTTCAGAAGAGGAAATCGTGAGTGAATTAATGAGGCTGTATGAGAATTTTGTGATAAAATAGGGACAACGTTGAGGGGTGTTGTACCCTATTTTATGCGGTGTAACTACGAATTACACTCGCTACCGACCAGTAATCCGATCCCAAAGCTGGAAAGCTATTAGGGCGAAATCAACAAGCCAGTAAAGAACTACGGCGATGAACTTAATAATACGGAGGAAGTTGCGTCGCCGTTTTTTTCTGGAATTTTTTTTAGACTTACTCAAGATTTTTTCACCAGATTTCTACACGGTGGTCTTCCTCGTTTTCATGAGCCGTGTGTCCCATGACGAGCCCCTCGTGAGGAAAATTATATCAAATCAAAAATAGTAAACGAGTTTATAAAAAAAATTTTTTACTTCCTACTTTCTAATCCTAACTTCTACTTGCTTTTAATGATATTATCTTGTGAGAATTAGATACTAAAGGAGTAAAATTTTTTATGCAAGTTTTCAGAATTTACACAGAACGCAAAGACAAAGAAAATTTTGAAGTGCGTTCTCTGCTCGAAGAAATTAAAGATATTCCCGGCAATGAAAATATTTCTAAGGTCAGAATATTAAACCGTTATGACGTGAGCGGAGCTAATCTTAATAACGAAATGTTAGAGACATGTAAGCACGCAGTATTCGCCGAGCCTTTCACTGATGAAATTTTAGATAATCTTCCGAATGATTTTGAAGCAGGAAAAATTTTAGCCGTTGAGTTCTTGCCCGGACAATATGATCAGCGAGCCGACGCTGCTGAACAGTGCGCCATGCTTTTATTAGGATTTAGGCCGGTGATTAAGACCGCAAAAATTTATATTTTCTATGGTGATCTAAAAAATCTTGAGGCCGTCAAAAAATTTTTAATTAACCCTGTCGAAGCCCGAGAAGCCCAACTAAACGAATATAAATCCCTCGAAACAAATTACCCGACGCCAAGCGATGTTAAAAAAATTCCGTTAAATAAGCTAAATGAATTAAAAAATTTAGCTATGAGCCGCGAAGATTTAGAATGCTGCAGAAAATATTTTGAGTCAGAAGGCCGTGAACCTACAGAGACAGAAATTAAAGTTCTTGATACTTACTGGTCAGACCACTGCAGACACACAACCTTTTCGACGCATATTAATCAAGCAGAAA
>JAFVEW010000189.1 GCA_017475805.1 Synergistaceae bacterium
AATAAAATCAGAGCCATTATTAACGCTGGAATTTTTGAATCTAATCTCGCTATCACAAATGAAGCAACGAATAAACCTCCCGCAGGGCATGGCAAGCCCTGAAAAGGTCCGGGAACGTGAACAATATTAAATCTCGCAAGGCGTAAAGCAACGCAAAGGGCAAAGAAACTCGCCGCTACGACCCCTAAAAGATTTACGCTTCTGACTGAAACTTGATAAAGCAAAATCGCCGGAGCTACTCCGAAACTAACTAAATCAGCAAGGCTGTCAAACTCAAGACCAAACTGTGAACCGCCGCCGAGCATTCTCGCAACTTTTCCGTCAAAACCGTCAAATAAAACTGCAAAGAATATCAGCCAAGCCGCAACAGTGTATTTTTCATTAAGTGTCATCATGAGCGAAAAAACGCCGCATAATAAATTTCCGCTTGTTACCATGTTAGGGGCAATGTGTCTAAACTGCAAAGGCTCTTTCCTCCCAACTTTTCCAAATTTTCTACGAAGCTTCAAAAAATTCTTCAATTTTCAATCACTCCTATACACGTCAACCCGGCCTTTACGTTTTCGCCGAGTTTTATTTTTAATACTGTATCATTAGGCAAATATAAATCAACCCTTGAGCCGAGTTTTATCATTCCGCAACGTTGACCGACCTCTAAAACATCGCCGCGTCTAAGCCTGCAGACTATTCTGCGCGCAACAAGTCCGGCAATTTGAGTTATCATTACCGCTCCCCACTGAGTTGAAAATCCTATAAAATTTCTCTCGTTAATTTCCGAAGCCTTCGGAGCAAAAGCCGCCAATTTTTTTCCGGGTATGTATTCAAGAAAATCAACGCGGCCTGTGCACGGTGCGCGATTAACGTGAACGCTAAAAATATTCATAAAAATTCCGACTTTAATTGCGTTCCCTGTGAAAGGGTGCGAAGCTGTAGAAATTTCTACGATTTTTCCGTCAGCCGGAGAATAAAAATGCCCGTCTTGATAATCAGCTTTGCGTTCAGGGTCTCTGAAAAACCATGCGACTAATAAAGTCAACGCGAGCATTATCGCTGCGGGTATCAATGATATAAAAGCAAAGGCTCCCGTTATGAGAGCCAAGTAAACTACGCTTGTTATTCCGTCTTTAGCTATTTTCATTTTCGTTATTTTCTTCGTAACTTTCTTCAAATGGAATATCGCCGGTTTCGCTTTCAGCATTTTCATCGCCGCCGCGAACGACGCTGCAATCAGCTACGGTGTCGCCTTCATCAAGACTTAAAACTTTGCTGCCCTGAGCTGTACGTCTCAAAGTCCTGATTTCGGAGGCTGCGACTCTTATCGAACGGCCTTTCGACGTTATAACGATTATGTCATCATTTTCATTAAGGGCTATGCTTGCGGATAAATTTCCAGTCTTGTCGCTCAAGTCCATGATTAATACACCGCCTGTTGCCCTGTGATGAGCAGTGAACGAAGCAAATTCTGTTCTTTTGCCGATGCCTTTTTCGCTTAAGACGAAAATTTTTCTGCTGTCGTCAACAACATCACAGCTTAAAACTCTGTCGTCGTTCTTTAATTTCATGGCATTGACTCCGCGTGCGTTTCGTCCCATTGCTCTAAATTCTTCTTCTGAAACTCGCAAGGCTTGAGCCTGTTGACTTATCAATAATAAATCGCTTGTGCCTGTTGTCAAACAAACTCTTGCTATCTCGTCGCCTTCGTCAAGGTTCATGATTTTTCGGGGTCTGTTTGAAGATTCAAGTTCTTCCATAGAGACGCGTTTAGCAATTCCGAGCCTCGTAATAAAGAAAGCAAATTTCCAGCTCCCGGAGTCTTCGCCGGCAATATTCACGATTTTTTCATTCTCAAGAAGCGGCAGAACTTTTGAAATGAGTTTTCCCTTGCCTGATTTTGTTTCCGTGATTTCATAGCCTTTTACGCTAATCATGCGGCCAAGATTAGTGAAGAAAAATATTTGTCTGTGAGTATGAGTAACGCAAAGCAATTCTATGCTGTCATCTTCACGAACGCCTGAACCTTTGCGACCCTTGCCGCCCTTGCCTTGAGTTTTATAAAATTCAAGCGGAAGACGTTTAATAAATCCATCTTTCGAGAGAGTTATCACTATGTCTTCTTCTTGAATAAAAGCCTCGTCCGGTATATCGTCAAGTTCGCGGCCAAGCTCAGTTCGTCGCTCGTCGCCAAATCTTGTTGCGAGTTCTTGCAGCTCGTCTTTAATGACACCGTCAAGAACTTTTTTATCAGCTAAAATATTTTTATAGCTTGCAATATCGGCCAATAATTTTTTCTGTTCTTCGTCAAGGCGGTTTCGCTCAAGTCCTGTAAGTCTTTGAAGCCTCATATCTAAAATAGCTTGGGCTTGGCCGTCAGAAAATCCTAAATCAATTTGAAGAGCTGCTTTAGCTTCTGGAGCTGAATTATTGGAGCGAATTATTTTTATAACGGCCTCGATATTTTCGAGAGCTTTTTTAAGACCCTCAATAATGTGTTCGCGCCCCTGAGCCTGCTTAAGTCTATATTCAGTTCTGCGTTTGACAACGTCGCGGCGGTAATTAAGATATAAGCCAAGCATCTGATTAATATTTAAGATTACCGGGTGCTTATCGACGAGAGCAAGATTAATAACGCCGAATGTAGCTTGAAGCTGCGTGCGTTTATAGAGCTGACGAGTAATAAAATCTGCGTCGGCGTCGCGTTGAAGTTCGATGACGATTCTTAAGCCGTCTCTGTCGGATTCGTCGCGGATTTCAGAAACTCCTTCAATCTCTTTATTCTGAACAGCCTGAACCATTGCTTCAAGCAGCATAGTTTTATTAACTGCGTAGGGAATTTCTGTGATGATTATGCTTTCTTTGCCTCGTTTAGATTCTTCAACGTGAGTTTTTCCGCGAACTATAATTTTTCCGCGTCCTGTCGAATAAGCGTCAATTATGCCGACGTTGCCTGCGATTTCACCGCCTGTAGGGAAGTCAGGGCCTGGCAAATATTTCATTATGTCAGTGAGCGAAGCCTGTTCAGGTTCGATTTCGTTTTCAATGCACCAGCAAAGGACATTAACGACTTCTCTTAAATTATGCGGCGGAATATTCGTAGCCATACCGACGGCTATACCTGTTGCTCCGTTTACGAGCAAGTTCGGCATTATGCAGGGAAGAGTCAAAGGTTCTTTCAAAGACTCATCGAAATTCATTCCCCAGTCTATCGTATCTTCGTCAATGTTCGATAGCATTAGTTCGCCGAGCCAGCTTAAACGAGCTTCGGTGTAGCGCATAGCAGCCGCGCTGTCGCCGTCAACGGAGCCGAAATTTCCCTGACCGTCGACGAGCGGATAACGCAAATTCCAATTTTGCGCGAGCCTTACCATAGTGTCATAGATGGAGCTGTCGCCGTGAGGGTGATATTTACCCATTGTTTCACCGACGATACGCGCAGATTTTTTATAGGCTGTGTTATGTTTCAGGCCAAGCTCCGACATAGCATAAAGCACACGACGCTGAACGGGCTTTAATCCATCTCTTGCATCAGGCAAGGCGCGCCCTACGATGACGCTCATAGCGTAGTTAAGATAGCTTGTTTTTATTTCACCAACGAGTGGAAGTTTTAAGATTCGTCCTTCGCCCTCGTTTAAGTTTTCTTCAAGATTTTCGATTTTATTTTCTTCGGGCATAAAAAAATTTTTGTCTCCTCTCTTTTAATTGCTTAGATTTTATCATTTTTTAAGGCTAATCGCGCTTTTTGCGAGTAAATCATAACAATTTAATTTTTAATCTATGTTGTCGATATTACTTTATACATGTAATAGATGCAAAAAATCCGCCTTTTGAGC
>JAFVEW010000190.1 GCA_017475805.1 Synergistaceae bacterium
GGCGACAGAATTTTTTTATATTGCTTCACTAGCGCGTTCTTCGGCTCTTGCAAAATTTTAATGAAAGCGTCGTTGTCAAGTTCCTCGAGAGCAACAAGAACAGGAATCCTTCCGACAAGTTCAGGAATAAAGCCGTAAGTTACTAAATCTTCGGGCTGAACTTTGCTAAGAATTTCATAATTGCCGGATTTTTTATTGAGTTCGCTTCCGAAACCTAAAGATTTTTTTAGTTCTCTACGCGCAACGATAGGTTCAAGACCGTCAAAAGCTCCGCCGCAGATAAATAAAATATTTTCCGTGTTGACCTGCACAACTTCTTGTTGAGGGTGTTTGCGTCCACCTTTGGGCGGAATGTTCGAGATAGTTCCCTCGATGATTTTTAATAAAGCCTGTTGAACTCCTTCGCCGGAAACGTCGCGAGTTATTGAAGTCGATTCTGATTTTCGCGAAATTTTATCAATCTCATCAATATAAATAATTCCGCGTTCTGCAGCTTTAATATCACCGTCAGCGGCTTGCAATAATCTCACTAAAACATTCTCAACATCGTCGCCGACATAACCAGCTTCAGTTAAAGTCGTAGCGTCTGCAATAGCGAACGGAACATTTAATTTTTTCGCTAGAGATTGAGCTATCAAAGTCTTTCCTGAACCTGTCGGGCCAAGTAATAAAACATTGCTTTTCTGAAGTTCAACGTCTAAATTTTTCAGGTCTAAATTATTTTTTATTCTCTGATAGTGATTATAAACGGCAACGGAAACGACTTTTTTCGCGACGTCTTGGCCTATGACGTATTGGTCGAGATACGCGCTTAACTCTTTTGGCTTTGTAACGTCATTAATTTTTGAAAATCTGCTTTTCTGTTTCGGAGCTTCAACCGGCGCAGGAGCTTGAGCTTGAAATTGCGCAGGATTAAATGCTTCGAGTTGCTTTTCACTCGGCGGTTCATTGAATGAAGCTAAATTTTGCCCAAGCATCATAATGTTACACAGAGCTACGCACTGATCGCAAATTCTAACTTTCCCGCCCGGACCGTCAAACATATCTTGAACTTGCTCGCGTGTTTTGCCGCAGAAAGAGCATCGTTCATTTTTAGAATTTTTTATTTCTTCTTTTTTCATTCCTAATCCTTTTTCTTAATGAGAAATTAGAAATGAGAAGTGGGAAATGTTTTCGTTCCTACTTCCTACTTCCTAACTCCTAATTATCTTTATCTCGCTTCTATGATTTTGTCGATTAAGCCGTATTTCAGAGCTTCATCGGCGGTCATATAATTATCTCTGTCGGTGTCGCGGGCGATAGTTTCAAAATCTTGCCCCGTGTGAGAAGCCAAAATTTTATTCATTCGCTCTTTAGTTTTGATTATGTTTTTCGCTTGAATTTCAATATCGCTAGCTTGACCACGTGCGCCGCCTAAAGGCTGGTGAATCATAATTTCAGCGTTAGGCAATGCAAAGCGTTTATCTTTAGCTCCACCAGCAAGCAAAATCGCTCCCATTGAAGCAGCAAGGCCGACACAAATTGTCGAAACTTGAGGCTTGATGTATTGCATAGTGTCATAAATCGCAAGGCCAGCCGTAACACTTCCGCCGGGACTGTTGATATAAAGATTAATATCTTTATCAGGGTCTTCGCTCTCAAGAAAAAGCATTTGGGCAACGATCGAATTTGCAACATCATCGACGATTTCAGAGCCTAAAAAAATTATTCTATCTTTAAGCAGACGGCTGTAAATATCGTAACTTCTTTCGTCGCGCCCTGTCTGTTCGATTACGTAAGGAATGTAATA
>JAFVEW010000013.1 GCA_017475805.1 Synergistaceae bacterium
CTCTTCTTTAGCTGAAAGATGTATCAACGCATTCAAATTAGAAAAATTGCCCTTGAAACATTCAGCTATCTTGCGTCCGACATTATTAACTCGTTCTTTGAACGAGGGCGGCCGGACACCTCGACTAGCTTCAACATAACGCCGTTCTCCTTCTTTGCTGTGGCGGAACTCTAAATCGCTTGAATTTTGCGTTGTCTGTGTTGTCTGTTTACTCTCGACCGACGACGTGAACAGATTTTTGATTCTATCCTTAGTGTTCTTAAACCATTCAGCAATCGCCTTTTTCGGGTTATAACCCGCCTGATTGTAAATTTCATCATCGTGAGTATAAAATGTTCCTTTATTCTTTGTTGCTGATTTTATCTGATTAGCATTAGGAACAGCATAGACAGTGCTTATTTCTTGATACTCATTTCCAGAATCTATAATATTTTTGAATATTACTCCGTCGTGTTCACCTTTTATTTTTTTGCGCAAAATTGCTTCAGTGATGTCATTCGTAGTTGCAGTCCCATCAAAATTTAATTCTTTCCATAATGCTCCCTTCGCATTATATCTGTAAGGTTTGCGAATATTGAGAAAGACAGGGTAAATTTCGTCAGGATTTCCGTTGCTGTATGTTTCCGCTATATTCTTGCTAGATGAAAAGAATGCGCTATCTCCTCTACCGTGTGTGAAAAATATCGAAAATCCCGGCGTTGTCGTTCCGTGATAAACAACAAGAGGCTCGCCGTTTTTATCCAAAACTTTTGAAGCCTTACTCGGATTATTCTCCCAGTCCCCGAACCATTGTTTAAAAGCAGGCGTTCTTACGATTATCCACGTTTTTTCGTCTAAATTCGTTGCTTTACCATTAGGCGCACGCAAATATTTATCTGTATTTTTATACTTGTTCTTGATATTTTCATAATCAGTCTTAACCTGATTATTATTAATAACATCATAAAGCGGAATATAGAGTTGTTTTGCTTCTAAAAGCGGATTAATCTTTTGCTCTTGCTGCTTTTCGGAAACTGTTTTTGTTCCCGATTTTGTCGATTTTTCTTCATAAAACCATTCGTTATCTTTCAAATGCCAGCCCAGAAAAGCTGCTTTAGCACTGGAATAAGTCCCTTGTTTATGTTCTTCTTTTGCCAGTGCAAGAGTTTTAGCCCTAATCTCACTATTTTCTTGTTTATCAAGTTCTAAGGCTTCTTTTTCACTTATAAGCTGATTATATTTTTCCTTGACGTTATCACTTTTTGAGGCTAAACTTTTCTCTAAATTTCCCGCTCCCTCTTCGGATTGAAAACGTGTAGATTCGGAGAGCGTAGCACCAGTTGAATCGTACACTTCGCTGGTTGCACCGGGAAGTTGTTTATAATTTTTCCACCCGGTCAATAACCAAGTTTGACGTCCATTATTTTTATATAAAGATAATACAGCTGTATAGTCTTTATAGTGAACTTCTACTCGTTTTGCAGTTTCAAAGTTTTTTACAGGAATTGTGTAACCTTTAGCAATAACTTCAACCATTTTTCGGGCAATATCCTCACCGTTATAACCCTGTTGATTGCGTCGTGCTATTAAGTGAGAAATTCCCCAGCCGTGCTTTAATTTTTCGCCCGTTCCCGGCGTTCCATAAAGGAAAGAAATATCCCCGACATCATCACGGTGCATAGCGTTCATAACGTCCGTTTTTTCAGAGATAACTTTATCCATAGCTTCAGACCCGCGCTGAATATTTTCTTCTATGCCAGCCTTATTGTATCTCTCGATTAGCGGCTTATCCGTGTCAAGCGTTTCAGTAAGTTTCGTTTTTCGGCGTTCATCGGCACTCATCTTTTCTCGTTTTTGAGCGTTTCGTGATTCTGCTTCCCCCGCTAAATGCCTGTAAGCGTCAAATGCGTCATCGTAGAGTTCACCGTCGACTTCGACCTTACCGTCAAGCGCATTTTCTTTAACTTCGGAAATACGATTTTCTAACTCTTCAATCTGATTTTGCAGATTATCACGCTCTATTTCAGATTCTTCATTTTCTAGGCGTTTTTTCAGCTCTTCTAATTCATTTTCGAGTTTTTTTAACGATATTGTGTTACCCTCGAACATTGCGTTATTTCCGCCAGTTGCAAAACCCTCTATATGCTGTATCGCGTGCTGAATTTCGTGAATTAACGTTGACTGTATTTGTTCAGGATTTCGATAAATGTTTATAGCAATTCTATTTTTATCAGGATCATAATATCCTAATAAATCTCCTTCTACCTCTTTAAAATCAACATCTACTCCCGCTAAATCAGGATAAGCCTTAAATAATTCTTTATTTTTGAAAATCAAATCTAAATTAAATGTCGCTTCTAACGCGGAATTATTTTTATCTTGGTTAATTTTCTTATAGACTCTCCGCCAGTTAAACTCGCCGTCCATAATCTCCCAACGCCATTTTTTGTCGGTCTTGTCAAGCTCCCAGCCCGTCGCCATTCTGATAATCTTAGCCGGAACTTTTTCAGCCGTCATTTCTTTTGCAACTTTGAGATTATCCATTCGATAAGTATTGCCCTCTCGCTTATCCAGTTCAGCCGCGCCCTTTTCGCCTAAAATCTGATTATATAGTCAAAACACTTAATAAGTTTTATAATAAAAAAATGGCATATGATGAAAAATA
>JAFVEW010000191.1 GCA_017475805.1 Synergistaceae bacterium
AGCAGTGAATAGTGTTTCTTTTTCATGCACGCAAGTTGCGGCAATTAAAGCATCTGCAAGTTCAACAGAATCGCTCAAGTTATATTTTTCCAAATAATTAGCCGCCAGCAGGGAGATACTCTCGTTAATAAGAATGACGCTAACGTTCAAGGCGCTGAGAGTTTTTTTTATTTTCGCTATTTCTTGTTTGTTCCGCGCACCTTGTAATAGCTCCATGAAAGTTACAATAGAGATTGAAAATGGCGCAGATTTCTCCACGACTTCGGCGGCATTTTTATTCCCCCTTAGAAACCAAATTAAAACATCAGTATCAAAAGTCAAAACGACGACCTCTCCTTAATTTCCTGACCATTTCGTCTACAGTTTCATCGGCGTTGTGGGATTCCCACATTCCCGAAAGTTCTTTTACAGCGGCTTTCCTTTTTGCTGAATCTAATACTGCGAGCGGCACTATCTCGACGGGCTCATCAAGAATAGTTATAATGACTTGCCGTCCCTCGTACTGATGAAGATTCTCGCTTGTAGTTATTGTGTTACCGTCTACCAGTCCGCTAAAAGAATACATAAAAAATCACCGTCCTTAATTTTATTAATTCTTAAATAAATATTATGTCATAATAATATCACTAAGGAGCAGATGAAAAATTATGACTAATGAAAATTTCCATAACACAGTAGATTATTTGAACGGTGCCATGTCGCTGAGAAAACCGCAGGCCGAGTCGCTAAAAATTTTAGATGATATTTTGGACGAGATAGAGCTGACGAAAAATCAAAATCTTGATGAAGCTCTTGAAAAAATAAAATCGAATTATCCGACTTGCCGTGATTTTGAGAGAAAATTTGTTTCGTTGACTTTTGCATTAGCTACAGGTGTCGGCAAGACTCGTTTAATGGGAGCTTTCATAGCGTATCTTTATAAGAGGCACGGGATCAAAAATTTTTTTGTCGTTGCTCCTAACACTACGATTTATGAAAAAATTAAAAATGACCTGCAGCAGAGTGACAGCCCTAAATATATTTTTAAGGGACTCGATAATCTTTTCATGGCGACTCCGGCGATTTTTTCTGAAGACGATTACAGGACTCGTCAAGGACGAATCGATGACGTTGCAATTTATCTTTACAACATTGATAAATTTAATAAAGAGAATGCTAAAATGCGCGAGGAAAATGAAAATTTAGGCGATTCATTTTTCAAACATCTTTCAAAAATTCCAGATTTAGTTTTAATTATGGATGAATCTCATCACTATAGAGCTGAAAAAGGCGCGGCGGCTTTGAATGAGTTAAATCCGGTCTTAGGTCTTGAACTTACGGCGACTCCGATTGTGAACAAGGGCAAAACTCAAGAAAAATTCAAAAATGTTGTTTATCAATATCCGCTTTCAAAGGCTATCGAGGACGGCTATACGCGAACACCTTACGCAATGACGAGGGCAAATATAAATTTTCAAAATTTCGGCGAAGATTTCACAGATGAAGCTATGTTGAATGACGGAATTAAATATCACGAAAAAGTTAAAATGAGTCTAATGCTTTATGCGGACGCTCATAAGAAAAGACTCGTGAAGCCTTTTATGCTTGTAGTCTGCAAAGATACAGGACACGCGGCCAAGATTGAGAGCTACATTAAATCGGAGAGATTTCAAAATGGAAATTACGCGAACAAAGTTATAAAAATTGACTCGAAGCAAAAAAAATCTGAGAGCGACGAAAATATAAAACTCTTGCTTGACGTCGAAAATTCTGAAAATCCGATTGAAATAGTAATTCATGTGAACATGCTCAAAGAAGGCTGGGACGTAAATAATTTATATACTATCGTGCCTTTAAGGACGGCAGCGTCAAAAATTTTGCGTGAACAAATGGTCGGTCGCGGATTAAGATTGCCTTACGGGACTCGAACGGGCGATAACGAAATTGACTCGGTGATGCTGACGGCTCATGATAAATTTGATGAAATAATCGAAGAAGCAGCGCGAGGTGA